>CALNBU010000984.1 GCA_937875615.1 uncultured Archangium sp. | reverse complement strand
AGCGCCCGCATGCCCGCGAACAACGGCAAGCCCTCCCAGTAGCGCACGAACGGGCCCACGCCACGCTCGAGCAGCAGCCCGGCCAGCGCCTCGTCGGCGCGCCGGCGCAGGAGCCGGTCATGTCGACGGCGCAACCCCGGCGCGCAGGACTCCAGCACCAGGTGCTGCACCCGATGCGGCGCCCGCAGCGCCACGCCCAGCGCGAGGCGCGCGCCCTGCGAATAGCCGATGAGCACCGTCGGCCCCTCGATCAGCGCGCTGATCGCCTCGATGGTGTCCTGCCACGACGCCACCGGCGTCCCCGAGTGCCCCGGCAGCTCCACCGCGCGCGCGGTCAGGACGTCGCCGAGCAACGGCTCGAGGTGAGAGAACGCCGCCGCCGTGCCGGCGAAGCCGGGGATGAACAGCGCCTGCATGGGCCCACGGCCCCAGGAGATGGTCTTCAGACTCATGGAACTGCCTCCGAGAGCTGCGCGAAAAGTTGCCGGTGCGCCTCGACGTTCGCGTGCCGGTCGGTGCGTACCTCGATCAGATGCAGGCCGCCGCGCAGCGAGGTCCGCAGCGAGGTCCGCAGCGCCTCGGGCTGCTCCGGCCGATGCAGCCGCGCGTCGGCCAGCGCGGCCACCGCGGAGAGATCGACGCCGTGCGGCGTCCCGAAGAGCGCCTCGAAGTGGGGCGAGCGCCCGGCCACGGGGAGAAAGTGGAAGATGCCTCCGCCGTCGTTGTTCACCACCACCACCGTGAGGTTCAACCGGTGACGGCGGGCGATCAGCCAGCCGTGGAGATCGTGCAGCAGCGCCACGTCGCCCAACAGCAGCGCCGTCGGGGCGCCGGTGGCCGCCACGCCCAGCGCGGTGGACAGAATGCCGTCGATGCCGTTCACGCCGCGGTTGGTGAACACGCGCAGCGGGTGCCCGGACGACGCGAAGGCGTCGACGTCGCGGATGGGCATGGAGCTGGAGAGGAACACCTGCGCCCCCGGAGGACAGGCGGCGATGAACTCCCGGGCGATGACGGGCTCGGTGAGCGGCGCCCCCTCCACCCCGGCCCAGCGCTCCGCCAGCCGCGCCTGCGCCGCCCGCCAGCGCTCGCCGTAGGCCTGCTGCGCCGGGGACACCGGGTGTTCGAAGGAGAGCGCGCGGGTGAAGGGCAGCACCACCGACGCGCGATGGAGCGGGTCGAACAGCGCGCCGTCGTCGCAGAAGTGGAGTTGGCGCGCGCCGCACTCGTCGAGCCAGCGCTGCGGCCCCTTCGGCGTCAACCCACCGCCGAAGCGCAGCACCACGTCGGGTCGCATGGCCTCGGCGAAGCGCTCGTTGCGCAGCAGCGCGTCGGCGAAGGTGATGGTCCCCGGGAAGCCGAAGCGCGCATTCGACGCCGCCTCCGCCAGCACCGGGAACCCGGTCTGCTCCGAGAGCCGCTGCACCCACGCGCCGAAGTCGTCTCTGCGCTCGCGCGGCCCACAGACGATGAGCCCCCGCTGCGCGCGCGCCACCTCCTCCCGGACCCCGGCGAGATCGACCTGGGGCGCGACCACCGGCACCTCGCCGCACCGCGGGTCGAGCACCGGCCCCGGTCCACCCTCGGGCGCAGCGAGCGGCTCGCGGAAGGGCACGTTGAGGTGCACCGGGCCGCGACCCAGCCCGAGCAACCTC
>CALNBU010000983.1 GCA_937875615.1 uncultured Archangium sp. | reverse complement strand
CGTCAACGGCTTCGAGCGCCGGGCGCTGCATCACGAAGCCGTTGACGCCCCCCAGGCGCTCGTCGACGCGCTGGCGGTGAAGAAGCTGCTCGAGAAGCCCACCACGCGCGCGGCCATCACCGACACCTGCCAGGTCACCGGCTTCGAGGGCCGGGGCAGCGCGCCCAACGTCGTCCCCTCGGCGACGTCGGCCATCATGGACTGTCGGCTGCTGCCCGGCACCACCCCGAAGGCGCTGGAAGCGGAGCTGACGGCGCTGGTGAAGGACGTGCCGGGCATCACGCTGGAGGTCCTCACCGCCTTCGAGGCCGGGGTGTCTGAGGAGGACGACGCCTTCTTCGACGCGCTGGCGCGGCACGCGGTGCGCGGTCAGCCCGACGCCATCGCCGGCCCCACCGTGTCGCCGGGCTACACCGACTCGGTGCTGGCGAGGAAGCTGGGCGCGCGGGCCTACGGCTTCGTGCCCTTCGCGGTCACCCCCGAGGAGCTGGCCACCTTCCACGGGCGCGACGAGCGGGTCAGCGTCGAGAACGTGAAGCGCGGCGTGGAGGTCATTTTTCGAGCGGTGGTGGATGTCGCTGCGCTTCCTTCTTCCAGCGGCGATTCCGAAGCGCGCCGATGATCCAGCAGGTGACGCCGACGAAAAATGCCAGCCGCAGCAGGTCGGTGAAGATGAAGGCCAGGCCTCGCAGCGTGCCTTCTTCCAGCCGTTGAGCGATGCGCCAGACGAAGCTCGAGCCCAGGCTGACGAGCACCAGCACCTGGCCGACGGGGACCAACTTCGAGGTCTGGGGCGCGACGGAGTACGTACGCATGGGGCGAGACCTTGCGCCGGTCAACGCTTCCGCAGCCAGCGCCAGAGCGTGCCGGGGCCCGGGAAGAGCAGGAGCTGCGCGCGGCGCACGCGCTGTCTGACCGGACCTGCGGAGGTGAGCAGCAATTGCTCCAGCAGCGCCTTCGCTTCGGCGGCGGCGCCGTCCTTCTTCAGGAGCCGCGCCAGCGCCAACGTGCCGTCGGGGTGTCGGCCGTCGAGCCTCAGCAGGTCGCGCAGCAGCGTCACCGCGCGCGGGCGGCCCTCGCGGCCCTCCTGGCGCAGCGAGGCCTGCCACAGCACCTTCACGCCATCTGCCTTGTGGCCGCGGCTGGCGTAGCGCTGCGCCACCTTCTGCCAGGCGGCGACGTCGGTGGTCTGGGTCTGCGCAATCTGCAGCCACAGAGAGAGCGCCTTGTCGGCGAAGCCGCGGGCGTCGAGGTCCTCGGCGGCGACGCGGAAACTGGCCACCGCGCGCTGTCGCTCGCCCACCTGCACCAGCAGCGGCCCGAGGCGCGCGTGGGCGGTGGCGTCTGCGGGGTCGAGCTTCAACACCTTCTCGAGCTCGGCGATGGCCTTCTTCGGTTGCTTGCGGCTGCGGAAGTCTTCAGCCCTGCGCAGCGAGTCTTCACGGTTGAGAGGGACGGCAGCGCCGAAGCCGAGCATGCGGCGAAGTGTAGAGAGCGGGCCGGGTCGAAATCGCTGTGGGCGTTGTCCGACCCGGCCGCTTCCGTTCGGGCTGCACGCTGAGCATTTACCGCAGCAGCGCAGCGGCCCGGGTGCGGTCGGAGCTGAAGCTGAAGTGGTTGAGCAACTGGAAGCCGTTCTCGCGGTCGATGAGGGTGGGCGCCAGCAGGGTCAACGCGCGCAGCTTGTCGGACGAGAACGAGAAGGCGTCGACCAGCTGCCCCACCTCGTGCGCGTGGAAGCGGCCGTGCTGCGCGGCGAGCTCCACCACCGCCAGCTTGTCTGAGCTGAAGCTGGCCTGGTGCACGGTGGCCAGCAGCGCAGGGAAGTCGTGCTGGCCGAGCCGGTTGCGCTCGACGCGCTGGCGCGAGGGCCGCTCGTCGTGGCTGCGCCGCGGGCGGAAGTCCTGAGCGGCGGCGGTGAAGGAGAGGACGGCGGCGAGCAGGGCGAGGCGGTGCATGGTGTCTCCGGTGGCGAGGGGTGGATGTCGGCTCAGACCGGCCTCCGCGCCGCCGCCTTCATGCGCCGCGAACTTCTTCACATTCGCCGCGCCGTGAGCCTGCGAGAAGAGCCCACCGGTGCTCGTCGTAGCGCTGCAGCGGTTGCCCGGTGCGTTGACGAGGAGGGCGCCTGGAGCGCGTGGCGAGCGTCGGCTGGGCGCCGCCGGGCTGCGTCCGGGCGAGGGTTCCACGATGCCGGCTCCGGCGTCACGGTTCCCTGTTCCAACCGACGTGGGTGGAAGGCACGGGGTCGCGCTCGACCCCGGCCCACGCCTCAGCGACGGGTGACTTCACCGCCCCGCGCACCCGCTCCGCGACGGCGCCGAGTCAAGGCCAGCAGCGCGAGGGCGAAGAGCGAGGCGTCGACCGAGGCGCAGCTGCAGCCGCTGCAACTGGCCGACCTGCTGCCGGGCGCCAGCGGC
>CALNBU010000982.1 GCA_937875615.1 uncultured Archangium sp. | reverse complement strand
CCGCCGCTCGCGAAGCCCCGGTCTGCCTCCGCCACGCTGCCCTCCTGCACCGGCGCCGGCGGCGGCACGTCGCTCCGGGGCTCGGCTGCCGGCGGCGCCTCGGCCAACGCGGGCGCTGGTGCCCGCTCGCGACGATTGTAGTCGTCCGCGGTCTTGTCGGCGGCGGCCGCCGCGGGCGAGAGGTCGACGGCGTGCTCGCGATTGGCCTGCACGGTCACCACCCCCACGGTCAGCACCGCCATCACCGCCAGCAACGGGGTGAGGTACTTCTTCCAGAAGGGCTCCGGCGTCGCGCCGAGCGCGTTGCGCTGGGCCGCGGCCTCCGCGTAGGCGAGCAGCGAGTCGAGACCTGCTTCCGGCGCCGCCTCCACCGGGAGCGCGGCCATGGTCGCGCGCACCGCGCGGAGCTCCCCGAGCGCCCGGCCACACCGCTCGCAGCCGCGCACGTGTGCGTCGACCGCAGCGCTGTCCTGCGCGCTCAGCTCGCCGTAGGCGAACTCGAGGAGCTTGTCCTCGTATTGGTGCACCGCGGTCTTCATGACGTCGAGGCCACTCCTTCTGCCACCATCAACTCTCCGTCGACACCCAGGTCGCCCAGCCGCTTGCGCAGGCCCTCCAGGGCGTAGCGCATCCTGCTCTTCACCGTGTTCTCGTTCACCCCCGTCACCTCGGCGATCTCCTTGAAGCCGATGCCCTGGTACTCACGCAGGAGGAACACCTCCCGCTGCTCTTCGGGCAACCCCGCCAACGCCTTCTCGATGAGCGGCCGCATGCGCACGTTGTGGGCGGCGCGATCGGGCCCCGCGCCCTCTTCGTCGGCCACCGACTCGCCGCGTGGACGGCCGTCGTCCTCGGCGCCCACGGGCGCGTCGAGCGAGTCGACTTTCCGGAAGCTCTCTTTCCGCGCACTGTCCACGCAGAGGTTCCTCGCGATGGTGTAGACCCAGGTGGTGAACCGGGCCGTCGGCTGCCACTGGCTGCTGTTTCGGACCACTTTGAGCCACGTCTCCTGCAACACGTCTTCGGCCCGTTGCCGATGACCGACGTACCGGAGGATGAAGTTGTAGACCGGGCCCCGATGGCGCGAGACGAGCGTCGCAAACGCCTTCGCGTCACCAGACTTGAAAGCGAGCATCAATTGCTCGTCCGAAGTCACCGGGGCCAAACCTCTCTCTTCCTCTTTCTGTCGTGCGGCGTGAAACGCGTGAGTGGACGAATTGATCTACTGCGCCCCTACCTGCGCAGGTAAGTCATGAAAATGACAGCCAGCGCCACCGCTGTCACCAACGAGAGTTGCGCCAGCAGCACCGGCGGCAGCGGCCGCTGGAGATGGATGAACAGCGACCGCGCGAGCCCCAGTCCCAGCAACACCCCGGTGAAGCTGCGCCAGGCGTTGGAGAAGCGGTGCGGCTGGCGGCGTCCCCAGGCCCAGTCGAGGGTGGCCGGCGCCACCAGCGCGAGGCCCACCGGGACGTCCCAGGGAAGCTCGAGCGGCGCCCCGGCCCAGAACTGCGCGGCGATGGCGGCGAACATCACCGGGTAGGTGCCGAGGCAGCGGGCGCAGAAGTGCAGCCCGCCCACGCGGTAGCAGCGGTCGTACTCTTCAGGCGGGTGATGACTCAGCAGGAACATGCGCGTGGGCGTCGACGAGGCGACGAGTGTACGGGTGTCGCGGCGCCAGGAGAACCTCGTCGACGGGTCCGCTCTCTACCAACCGCCCGTCGAGCATCACCGCCGCCGTGTCACACAGCGCGCGCACCACGTCGAGATCGTGGGTGATGACCAGCAGCGAGAGCCGCCGCTCGTGGGCCAGCGTGGCGAGGAGCGAGAGCACCTCCGCCTGCACCCCGGGATCGAGCGCCGACACCGGCTCGTCGAGCACCAGCGCCTCCGGTCGCAGCGCCAGCGCCCGGGCGAGGTTCACCCGCTGCCGCTGCCCGGTGGAGAGCGCGCGCGGCAGGCGGTCGAGCAGCGACGGGTCGAGCCGCACCTGCGCCAGCAACGCGGCGGCGTCCGGCACCGGCTCCCGGTGAATCAACGAGGGCTCGGCGAGCGACGCGCGCACCGTCAACCGCGGGTCCAGCGCCGCGCCCACGTCCTGAAAGACCGGCTGCAGCCGCCGGCGGAGCGCC
>CALNBU010000981.1 GCA_937875615.1 uncultured Archangium sp. | reverse complement strand
GACGTGGGTGGCGGCGCAGGCGGCGGCGACGTGGGCGGAGGTGCCGTCGGCGGCGACGTGGGCGGAGGTGCCGGCGGCGGCGCGGGCGTCGACTGCAACACCGTGCCCCTCGACGCCGCGCTGGGCACGCTCGCGCTCCGCAGCGGCGCCACCGTGCAGACCTTCAACCACCTCACCGTGGACATCGTGGCCGTGGGCGCGGTCGGCACGCAGCTCTACGGCGTCACCAGCGGCAACGTGCTGCACCACCTGGGCGCGCTCGGCGCCACCGGCGCCACGCTGACCGCGGGTCCGGCCATCAGCACCCTCGGCCCGAACGACACCGGCGCGGTGGTCTTCGCCGGACAGTACGTGGCCACCACCACCAGCCGGGTGCTCACCGGCTACACCCGCTCGGACCTCTCCGGCTCGGTCTTCATCTATGACACCACCGACGGCGGCACGAGCCACCTCGAGGCCAGCGGCAACTACACCGCGTCGAACCTCGGTGAGACCTGGGCGGTCAACGGCCTCGCCCTGGGCACGGCCAACGGCGGCGCGGCGCTCTACGCGCTCGACGACACCGGGCCCTTCACGCTGAGCACCTTCCCGGCCAGCGTGTCGAGCGGCTACACCGCCACCACCGGCGACGGGGTGTTGATCGCCGGCTACGCCGACAGCAACTTCGTCAACCAGCTGTACGCGGTCTCGCCCGACACGGTGGCCACCGCGCTCGACACCCGCAGCCCCTTCACCCTCACCACCACCCAGTCGCTCGCGCTCAGCTCCACCGACGGCATCGCGGGGTTGGCGGCGACGCAGCAGGCGGCGGTGCTGTTGCGCAGCGTGGCCTGGGTCCCGGTGCGCGTCGAGCAGCTCGCCCTCACCGCCAGCGGAGGCGGCGTGGCGGTCGGCGCGGTGGTGCCGCTGCTGGAGCGCGTCGACACCTGCACCTCGCTGCTCTTCGTCGCCGGCGTGAGCGACGGCGTGCTCGTCGGCGTGGAGGACCGCGCCGGCGCGCGGCTGGTGAAGGTCACCCCGTGACGCCGGGGCCCGCGCGCGCCGCGCTCGTCTGTTGGCTGGCGCTGAGCGCCTGCGGGCCCGAGGTCTTCGACGACGCCGGTGTCTGGCCACCAGACGCTGGCGCCATCGACGCGGGAGAAGCCGACGCCGGCCCGCTGGAGGACGACGCAGGCCAACCCGACGCGGGCCAGCCTGACGCGGGGCAGGTCGACCCCTGGGCCGACGCGGTGGTGCGCTTCCAACCCGGAGAGGGCGCCGGCTTCGGCCAGGACCGCTTCCCCGCCGTGGTGCTGGGGCCACCGTCCGGTGCGGGCGCCAACGCCGGCAGCACCGACGTGCTGTCGCTGGGCCGCGAGGGCTTCATCGAGCTGGAGTTCCTCGACCTGGTGCTCATCGACGGCCCCGGGCCCGACCTGCTGGTCTTCGAGAACGGCTTCACCGGCTTCCTCGAGACCGGCACCGTGGCGGTGAGCGACGACGGCGTCGACTGGCGGGAGTTCTGCCCTGGCGGCGCCTGCGCCGGGCTCCAGCCGGTGTACGCCAACCCCGCCAACGGCGTGTCGGGCACCGACCCCACGGTGTCGGGCGGCGACGCCTTCGACCTCGCCGACGTGGGCCTGCACCGCGCCCGCTTCGTGCGGGTGCGCGACTCGGGGCAGAACCAGTTCTACGGCCCGCCGGGCGGCGGCTTCGACCTCGACGCGGTGGCGGTGGTGAACGGCGTCGTGCCCTGACGCACTGGCGCAAAAGCGCGCGCGCCGGTAAGGCCCCGGCCATGCGGCTCGGGATTCTGTCCACGGTGGCGGCGGCGTGCCTCCTGGCCTGCACGCGCAACGACACGCCCGGGCACCTCGAGAAGGCGCGCGACGCCCTCTTCCTGCGCAAGTACGACGTGGCGCTGGCGGAGTACAAGCTGACCCTCGACGCGCTGGAGCGCGATGGCTCTCCCGAGGCCGCGCTCTACCGCGCCCGGGCCCTGCGCGGCGCCGCCGACGTGTACGCGCTGCACCTCAAGGACACCCGCCGCGCGGTGGAGGTGTACCGCGAGCTCATCACGCTCTGCCCGGAGGCGCCGGAGACGCTCGAGGGGCGGCTCCACCTCGCGGAGCTGCTGTGGCACGACTACCGGGACCTCCGCGGCGCCATCGCCGAGTACACCGCGGCGCTGGCCCGCAACCCGCCCCAGTCGGCGGAGCTGTCCTTCACCGTGGCGCGCCTCTACTTCGAGCTGCAGGACTACTCGCAGTGCGAGCTCGAGGCCGACAAGGTGGCGCGCAAGTACGAGACCAGCGCCTACGTCGACGACGCGCTGTACCTCCGCGGCCAGGCCCTCTCGATGATGGAGGGGCGCAAGGCCGACGCGCAGCGGGTCTTCTCGGACCTCCTCGACCGCTTCCCCGACTCTCCGATGCAGGCGCTGGCGCTGGTCGAGCTGGGCCGCATCAAGGCCGATGGCGGCGACGCCGAGGGCGCCATCGAGCTGTGGGTGCGCGCGCTGAGCCGCCACCCGACGCCCACCGCGGTGCAGAAGCAGATTTCACTGGCCCGCGAGCGGCTGCGCAACACCACGCCGCGCGGCGTGGGCGACGCGGTGACGGCCTTCGACCGCGACCGCCCCTACGTCGGCACCCGCGTCCCCAAGACCTCCGCCGAGGCCGTGGGCGGCACCGAAGAAGAAGCCCGCGCCGAAGAGACCATGCCCGCCGAGGGCGCGGCGCCACCTCCGCAAGAGTAGCGCGCCGCCTGCTAGAGTCCCGCGCCATGCGAACGCTCTGGCTTCTCTGTGCGTGGTTCGTGGTGAGCGGCTGCGGCGGCTTCCGGACCCTCTCCCGCGGCGACTGGCGGCTGGTGTACGCCGATGGCGCGAAGCGGGAGGCCGACGCGAAGCGCTCGGTCATCACCCGGGAGCACTGGGAGCGGGAGGTCGCGGAGGGACAGACGCGCACCTGGGTGCCGCCGCCCGGCTACCGCTTCCCCGCCCTGCACGAGACGCCGTCCGTGGGCCTGACGCCCGGAGACATCGTGGGCCTCATCATCGACGAGCACGACGAGGTGACGCTGCAGGCCGACGGCGAGGCCGTCGCGCTCTACTGGGGGCCCACGGAGAAGCGCGACGTGTGGGTCGAGGACCACGACGAGACGGTGCGCGAGTCGGTGCTCTACGTGGAGGGGCGGCGGCCCGGCAAGGCGACCCTGCGGTTGCAGCGCGGCGGCTCAGTCATCGACGTCGCGGTGACGGTTCAGTAGCGACTCCAGCGCGGCCAGCAGGTCGACGCGCTTCACCGGCTTGCGCAGGAAGGCCGAGCGCGAGACCTGGGCGACGGGCGGCCCGTTGCCGCTGAAGAAGACCACCGGCGTCTCCAGACCGCGGGCCCGCATGGCGTGCGCCAGGGCTTCGCCGCCCAACCGCGGCATCGACAGGTCGGTCAACACCGCGTCGATGTCTCCGGCCACCGCGAGGAGCGCCAACGCCTCCTCGCCATCGACCACCGCCGTCACCTCCAGCCCCGCGGCGCCCAGCAGCCGGGAGAGCTCCCGCCGCGCCATCGCGTGGTCCTCCACCAACAGCAGTCGGAGCCTGCGGGGGACCGGCGCGGGCACCACGTCGGAGGTCGCCTCCAGCGGCGGCGCGGCCACCAGCGGCAGCCGCACGGTGAAGCACGCGCCGCGGCCCGGCGCGCTCTCCACGCTGACCGAGCCACCGAAGCGCAACACCAGCTCGTGCACGGTGGCGAGCCCGAGGCCGGTGCCGGTGGCGCGGGTGGTGAAGAACGGCTCGAACATCCGCGCCCGCACCTCCTCGGTGAAGCCCACCCCGGTGTCGCGCACCTCGAGCCGCGCCTGCCCCGCGTCTTCGCGCAGCGACAGCGACAGCGTCCCGCCCTCGGGCATGGCGTCGCGCGCGTTGACCGCGAGGTTGAGCAGAATCTGCTCCAGCCCGGCCGGCGTGGCCGCCACCCACAGCCGCGTCGGCGCCTCACACACCACCGCGATGCGGCTCCCCAGCAGCCGGGGAATGAGGCGCCCCTGCGCCACCACCACCGCGGTGAGGTCGAGCGGCACCGTGCCCTCGTCGAGGCGCGCGCGGCCCAGCGCCAACAGCTGGCGGGTCAGCAGCGCCGCGCGCTCGGTGGCCGCGTCCACGTCCTTCAACGTGCCGACCAGCTCCTCGTCGTCGGGCCTGATGAGCTCGAGGTACTCGGTGCCGCCCCGAATCACCGCCAGCAGGTTGTTGAAGTCGTGGGCGATGCCCGACGCCATCCGCCCCACCAGCTCCATCTTCTGGGTGGTGAGGAACCGGCGGGTGGCCTCATCGCGCTCCGCCTCGCGTTGCTGCGCCTGCGCCAGGGCCTCGCGCAGCGCGCGCACCGTCTGCGAGAGCAGCAGCGAGCACATCACCAGCGCGCCGGTGACGGCGCCGAAGGAGTCGAGGCCGGTCATCACCATGCGCGGAGTGAGCAGCCCGGCGTCCTGCGCCAGCGCGTAGCCGAGGGTGGCGAGGGAAGCGCCCGCCGCCACCGCCACCGCCGGCCGCCAGCCGAGGAGCACGCCGGCCAACAGCACCGCCACCGCCAGCGACATCTGGGTGTGCCCGTGCAGGCCGCCCACATAGGGCGGCGCCGCCAGCGCCGGCACCAGGATGTTGGCCACCATCACCCAGGCGCCGAGGCGCACCCGCCCGCGGCGCGCGAGCAGCCACACCACGCCGTCTATGAACATGGTGGGCAGCAGGTACAGCGCCACCATCGGCGCGTCGCTGCCCGGCCGGAACATCAACAGGGCGGCTACGCCCACGGTCAGCGCGATGTGCAGCAGCGCGGCCCGCCCCAGCAGGGTGAGGTCCGCCGCGCGGAGTGAGAGCGCCGATGCGCCCCGCGACGTGGGCTCAGCCGCTTCGACGGCCATCGTCATCCATCACCCCCAGCCTCCGGAGGGCCGCGTCGTGCAGCCCAGAGACCACCAGCAGCGAGACCACCGCCCCGATGCCGGCCCACAGCATGTCACTCTGCGCGTCCCAGACGTAGCCCTGCGTGCCGAGGAAGGCGTCGCCGCCGGCAGGGTCCAGCACCAGCGCCGCGCCCCACTCGAAGAGCTCGTAGAGCGCCGCCCAGCCCAGCACCACGTTGAGCAGGATGAAGGTGAACCAACCGCCGCGGCGGAGCGGCGTGCGACGCAGCAGCACCTCGCGCAACACGATGACCGGGAAGAAGCCGAAGGCGAAGTGACCGAGCTTGTCGTAGTTGTTGCGGCTCCAGCCGAAGGCCTCCTTCGCCCACTCGCCCAGCGGGGCCTTCGCGTAGGTGTAGAAGCCGCCGTAGAGCAGCACCAGGATGTGGAGGAAGACGAAGACGTACACCAGCCAGCTCATGGGGAAGCGGCGCCAGGTCGCCCCCAGCGCCACCACGCCCAGCACCCCGGGCCCCACCTCCAGCAACCAGTTCAGCTTGCCCTCGGGGGTGGTGAAGAACGTCACCCCGAAGAGGAGCAGGAGCACCACAAGTAACGCGAGCGGTAAGCTTCGCGGAGCGACTGTCGGCATGGCCAGTTGACCTCCCGCTGGGGTGTGGGCAGAAAGGACGCGCATGCTCCGCTACGCAGCCGACTGGCGCACCATTTTCTTTCTCTGTGTGTACGCTTCGCTGGCCATCGGGGGCTGGATGCTCGACCCCTCCGGGCCGGTGTTGGTGGCCTGGGTGGTGGTGACGGCCATCAGCTCGTGGATCTGCGCCATCATCGCGCACAACACGGTGCACTCGCCGGTGTTCAAGAAGCGCTGGTTGAACCGGCTCTTCCAGGTGTGGGTGAGCCTCTCCTACGGCTTCCCGGTGAGCGAGTACGTGCCGGGGCACAACCTCTCGCACCACAAGTTCACGCAGGAAGCCGAAGACGTGATGCGCACCACCAAGGTCAACTTCCGGTGGAACCTGCTCAACTTCCTCTTCTTCTTCTTCGCGGTGGGCCCGGCGGTGACCCGGGGCAACTACGAGTACAAGAAGGTGATGAAGAAGAAGCTGCCGCAGTGGAACCGGCAGCTTCTGTTCGAGATTCTCGCGGTGTGGAGCGTGAAGGTGGCGTTGACGTTGCTCGACTGGCGCAAGGCCATCGCCTTCGTGTGGATTCCCCACCTCTTCGCGGTGTGGGGCATCACCACCGTCAACTTCCTGCAGCACGACGGCTGCGACAAGGACCACCCCGTCAACCACTCGCGCAACTTCGTGGGCGCCGCCTTCAACTGGTTCACGCTCAACAACGGCTTCCACGGCATCCACCACCAGACGCCGGGCCTGCACTGGAGCCTCACGCCGCAGGCGCACCGCGAGAAGTACGCGCCGACCATCCACCCCGCGTTGGACCAGCCCTCGCTCTTCGTCTACATGTTCAAGGCCTACGTCTACCCGGCGCGCCGTGAGATGTACGACGGGCGCCCGATGGTGGTCGACCAGAAGCCCGACGTGGACTGGGTGAAGGCCTCGCGCAGCACCGGCACCGCCGAGCTCGGCGCGGTGGGCGAGCTGGCCAGCAGCTAGAGCCCGTCAGTCCTCCAGCACGTTGATGGAGAACTGACGGCAGGTGCCGCCGTCGCAGTCCTGCGTCGCCAGCAGCGCGCCGCCGGGCGGGTTCTCCACGCAGCCGGCGCCCAACCGGGTGCCGCGCGGGTACCAGCTGAGGCCGTCGACGTCGTCGTTCCACAGCTCGGCCCACAGCAGGAAGTCGCCGCCGGTCTGGGTGTGCACCTCGTTGAAGAGGAGGCTCCCGTTGATGGAGCCGGTGGCCGTGACGTTGCGCACGTCGTAGCCCTGCACGTTGAAGCGGCCGCTCCGCTCGATGGCGCCGGCGTCGACCGTCGAGCTCACCCCGGCCACCTCGGCGCAGCTCACCGCGCCGCCGTCGAGCGAGGTCTTCTTGATGAAGCGGATGAGCCCGCTGCGAATGGAGCCGAAGGGCGTCACCCAGCCGCTCAGGCCCGTCGCCACCCGCGGCCTCACCACCACCTCGCGCGCGGTGCACACCCCGTGCGTGCACTGCGCCAGCGGCAGGTCGTGGTGGTAGTTCTCCGAGAGGCAGTCATTCTGCGAGCGGCAGGGCTGCCCGCAGCGCGCGCAGGCGCCGGCGTCCTGCTGACAGAGGACCTCCACCGCGCAGGCCGGGTCTCCGCAGTCAGCGAGCCCGTTGTCGACCCCGGCGTCTTCCTCGCCGCCGTCGGGGACGCCCGCATCTTCTTCTTCCTCCCCCGCATCAACGCCGGCGTCCGGCGCACCCGCATCGACGACGCCGGCGTCGTCACACCCGGCGCCTTCACAGGGCTCGGGGGCCGGACAACCGAGACCCAACACCACGCACGACAGAATCAGCGGCTTCAAGGAGGGAGTCACCACGCAGGCCCGGCAGGCTAGCAGGCGACGCTCAGCGCACCACGTTCACCAGCGCGTCATCGGCCAGCAGCGCCCGGAGGTTGCGGGCGATGAGCGCCGCCGCGCCCACCGGCCGGCCCCCCGCGGCGTGCGGGCTCACCAGCAGGTTGGGCGCCGCCCACAGCGGCGCGTCGGCCGGCAACGGCTCGGTGGCGAAGACGTCGAGGGCCGCGCCGCTCAACCGCCCCTCGCTCAACGCCGCGCCCAGGGCCGCTTCGTCCAACACCGCGCCCCGCCCCACGTTCACCACCACCGCCCGCGGAGGGAGCGCCGCGAAGACCGACGCGCCCAACAGCCCCCGGGTCCCGGGAAGGTCCGGCAGCAGCGAAATCAACACCTCGGTGTCGGGCAGCGCGGCCGGCACGCCAGCCGGGGTGATGACCTCGAAGCCTTCGCGCGTCCCCGCCGTCGTCGCCACGCCGGTCACCTGGGCCCCCAGCCCGCACCGACACCGCATTGCTACCGCTGCCATTGGGCGCAAGGCCCACGGCGGTGGCGGTGGTGTGCTGGGTCCAGTAGGCCGTGCCCGTGCTGTGCGCCAGGCGCGCGGCGATGGAGCCGAAGCCCCACACCAACACCCTCGCCCCGAGGAGCGACCGCACCGCCAGAGGGTCGCGCAGCGGCTGCAGGCCACCCAGCTCCCCCGCCCAGCGGCGCTGCTGCTGCGCGGTCACCATCGCCGGCACGCGGCGCAGCACCGCCAGCGTCAGCGCCAAGGCGTGCTCGGCCACGGTGGCGTCGTGCAGGCCCCGCCCGGAGGTGACGATGACCTGCGGACCGAAGCCCGCCGCCAGCACCGCGTCAGGCCCCGCCGCGAGCGTCTGCACCCAGCGCAGCGCCGTCAACCGCGCCGCGGCGTCGACCAGCTGCGCGCGGCCGTTGCCCCACACCACCAGCGCGGCGGCGTCGAGGTGCGCGGCGGGCACAGGCCTCGCCACGTCGTAGCCCACCGGCTGCACGCCCGCGGGCCACGCCACGTCGAGCGGCAGCCCGGCGGGGACCAGCACCTTCACCGGAAGTCGACCTGGTACTCCGCCATGGGGAAGAACTTCTCGCGGCCCTTGAGCACCTCGCGCGCGAAGGGCGAGAAGCCCGGCAGCCGCTTGAGCACCGGCCGCAGCCCGCTGGCCTCCACTGCGCGGCTCAGCAGCATCACCGAGAGGTCGACCTCGTCTTCATCCGCGTCGGGGTTGAGCAACGTCTCGATGAAGGTGCGCTGCGAGTCGAAGAGGCGCAGCGAGACGGTGTCGCTCTCCGGCAGCCCCAGCTTCTTCTTGCCCACCGCGACGGCGGCGGAGAAGCCGCCGAGCTCATCGACCAGGCCGTTCTCCTTCGCCTGGCTGCCGTACCAGGTGCGGCCCTGCGCCAGCTCGCCCATCTTCTCCAGCTCCATCTGCCGGCCCTTCGCCGCCAGCGAGACGAAGCGGTTGTACGAGTCGAGCAGGTCGGCGTCCCACTGCTTCGCCTCCTCCTCGGTGAGGGCCCGGGCGCCGATGACCGCGTCGGCGTGCTCGCCGGCCTTGAAGGTCTCGTTGTTGAGCCCCAGCTTCTCGTACAGCCCGCCCAGGTTGGGGATGACGGTGTAGATGCCGATGGAGCCGGTCAGGGTGGTGGGCTGGGCCACGATGGCCGTGGCGTCCATCGACACCCAGTAACCGCCCGAGGCGGCGTAGTCGCTCATGCTGACGATGACCGGCTTCTTCTCCCGGGCGCGCTCGATTTCCCGGCGCACGTAGTCGCAGCCCAGGCCCGAGCCGCCGGGCGAGTCGACGCGGAAGATGATGGCCTTGATGTCGTCGTCGGCCACCGCGCGGCGCAGGTAGCGGATGAGCGGGTCGCTCCCCTGCGAGCCGTCGCCGCCGAACGGGTCTTCATCACCCTTCCCCGAGACGATGAGCCCCGACGAATAGATGAGCGCGAAGGTGTGCTTCCCTTCGGCGAGGCCGGCGTCGTCGGGCGTCACCCGGCGATAGCGGTTGGCCGAGACGAAGCTCAGCTTCTGGCTCTCGCCCAGGCCCGCCTTCTCGCGGAGCAACACCTCCACCTCGTCCTGGTAGCCGAGCTGGTCGATGAGCTTGTTCTCCAGCGCCCAGTTGGCGCGGGTGCGACCCTGCTCCACCAATCCGCGCACCACCGCCTCGTCGAGCTTCCGGTGCTTCGCCACCGCCTCCACCAGGTGAGTGAGCGTCAGCTGCAGCCCTTCGTTGATCATCTCCTTCACCGGCTCGGTGAAGGCCTTGCGGCCGCTCTGCTCGCCGGAGACCGACTTGTACTTGCCGTAGCGGAAGTACTGCACCTCGACGCCCAGCTTCTCGAGCAGCCCCGGGTAGTGGCTGATGTCGCTCGCCAGGCCGTTGAACTCGAACCACGAGTCGGAGGGCATCACGATGTGGTCGGCGCCCAGCGCCAGCGCGTACTCGCGCTCCGACATGTACTCGGAGAAGACCACCACGAACTTGCCCGACTTCCTGAACTCCAGCAGGGCGTCGCGCAGCTCCTCCACCTTGGCCCAGCCGGTGCCCTCGAGGCTGCCCAGCTCCAGCAGCACGCCCTTCACGCGCCGGTCGGCCGCCGCCTTCTCGAGGTTGAAGACGTGCTGACGCACCGTCACCGGGGCGCCGCCGAAGAACTCCTCGAAGCCGGTGGCCCGCACGTACTCCGGCACCGCGCCCTCCAGCCTGATGCGCAGCACCGTGCTGTCCTGGAGCGACGCGCCGGGACCACCGTCTCCGCTCAGCGCCGCGAGGATGATGATGCCGATGAAACCCAACACCAGGAAGCCGAAGCAGCCCAGCGCGAGGATGAGCCCCGCGCCCAGGCCGCCCTTCTTCGGCGGCGGTGCGGGCGGCTGGTACGGCGTGGGAGGCAGCGAAGACGGTTCCGTCATGCGGGCTGCGTAGCCCAAAACACCGGGCGCACAAGCCTGTGCGTCGAAAAACCAAAGGCCCAGCCTCCTGTGATGGAGAGCTGGGCCTTCTTACTTAAGGACGGAACGCCGAGTCAGTTTCAGCTGACAATGCGGACGTTGGCCGCCTGGAGCCCCTTCGGGCCGCGGTTCACGTCGAACTCCACCTTCTGGCCTTCAGCCAGGGTGCGGAAGCCGTCCGACTGAATCGCCGTGTGGTGACAGAAGACGTCGTCTCCGCCGCCATCCTGGCTGATGAAACCGAACCCCTTCGCATCGTTGAACCACTTCACAGTACCAAGTGCCATTTTCTTACTTTCTACTTTCCAATAACCGGGCCGCTACATGCGGCCGGCGAGGCCCACGTATCCTTAATTCTTTCAAAGGGGAAGGGGGGCACTGTGTCGCACCCTAACCGTATGGAATCGTTGCGCCTCCAGGAGTAACCCAGGGCCATGAAGCGAATCGCGGGCGTCCTGTTGCTCCTGATGGCGGTGTCCTTCGCGGTGCTGTGGCGGGCCCGCTCACGCACCCGGGCGCCGCAGACCGCGGAGGATCTGGCGCACCTGCCGAAGAGCCCCGCGCTGGCGCCGCTCTTCGACGCCCCCGACTGGAGCTTCCGCGCGCACACCGGTGAACAGGTCTCCGCCGCCTCGCTGCGCGGGCAACCGTGGGTGGCCAACTTCATCTTCACCACCTGCCGCACGGTGTGCCCCACGCTGACCGCCAAGCTGACGCGCCTCACGCGGCTCCTCGACGGCGTGCCCGCGCGCTTCGTCAGCTTCTCGGTGGACCCGCAGCACGACACCGCCGAGGTGCTCGCCGCCTACGCGAAGCAGTGGAACCCCGACGAGCCCCGCTGGCTGCTGTTGGAGACCACCGAGGCCGGCCTGGCGGCGGTGGCCGACGGCTTCCACGTCACCGCGCAGCGCGCCGACGGGGGCCTCGACGCCGTGCTGCACAGCCAGGTCTTCGTGCTGGTCGACGCGCAGGGCGTGGTGCGCGGCATCTACGACTCCGACGAGCCCGATGACTTCCGGGCGCTGCAGACCGCGGTGCGCACCCTCTCCGGGGCCGCCGCGGCCGTCGCGCCGCCGGAGCGCAGCGGAGAGACGCTCTTCCACGAGCTGACCTGCGCGAACTGCCACGAGCGCCCGGAGCTGGCGCCGCCGCTGGGCGGGCTGCTGGGCCGGCGCCGCGAGTTCGACAACGGCCTCACCGCCGTGGCCGACGAGGCCTACCTGCGCGAGTCCATCTTGATCCCCGGCCTCAAGCGCGTGCGCGGCTACCCGCTGATGATGCCCTCCTACGCCGGCCAGCTGCGCGACGACGAGCTCCAGCGACTTATTACCTATGTGGCCGCCCTCGCCCCCTCACCGGAGCCCTCACCCGAGGTGCCCGTCGAGGTGGACCCGGTGTGCCACATGAAGGTGCGTGTGGTGCCCGACGCCCTGCAGGCGCCCTCGGCAGATGGTGGAATTGTCTATTTCTGCTCAAACTGGTGCAGACAACGTTACCAAACCAACACGGACGCATTTCGCCACTGACAGCGCATTGTTTGCACTTTCATCATGACCTGACCCACAATCACGCCTCGGCTTTGCATCGCGAAGGGGGCGTATGAAACTCAGTGGTTTGATGTTGGCGCTGGTTGCAACGAGCGCCTGGGCACAGTCGTCACTCCCCACGCCCGGGCTCGATCGGCTGGTGCTGGTGCCCGGCTCCGGGCCGGTGGTGGGCGGTGACGCGGCGACGCTGGAGCAGGGTCGCTTCCGCATCGCGCTCGCCGGCCACTACGAGCGCAACCCCCTGATGGTGACGGCCACCGGACCCGACGGCCACCAGCGCTTCGAGGTCATCGGTCACCGCGTGCAGACGCACCTGTTGGTGGCGGTGGGCGTGCTCGACTGGCTCGACATCCAGGCGCAGGCCGCGTTGACCGTCTACCAGGGAGGCCAGGCGCTCACCGGCGTCGGGCTCTCGCAGCCCGACAGCTTCGGCCTCGGCTCTCCGGTGCTGGGGCTGCGCGCGCGCATCCTCTCGCAGAAGAGCGGCCCCTTCGACCTCTCGTTCCAGGTCGGCGTCGCGTTGCCCCTGGGCAGCGCCGGCGCGCTCACCGGCGGCCGCTTCTCGGTGTTCCCCTCGCTGCACATCGGGCGCAGCTTCGGGCTGCTGCACCTCGCGGGCTCGGTGGGCGGCGCCATCGAAGCGCGCCGCGCGGTGGGCGACAGCTTCGTGGGCGGCGGCGTGGAGGTGAACGCGCTGCTGGGCGTGGGCGACGGCGTGCGCGGCGAGCTCATCTCCCGCAACTTCTTCTCTCTGGCGGGCGCGCCGGCCACCGCCGAGCTGCTGGTGGGCGGGCGCATCCTCTCGGTGCCGTGGGTCGACTTCTTCCTCCACGGCGGCCCGGGCTTCGGTGACGCGCCGGGCGCGCCGGCCTTCCGCATCATCGGCGGCATCGGCGTGGGCAACGCGTACGGTACCCGGCCCTCGGCCGTCGACCTCTGCGCGCTGCCAGAGCACACCCCCGAGCAATGCCCGGACCTCGACGACGACCGCGACGGCGTGCGCAACGGCGTCGACCGCTGTCCGCTGGAGCCCGAGGACAGCGACGGCTTCGCCGACGAAGACGGCTGCCCGGACCCCGACAACGACCAGGACGGCGTGGAAGACGCGCAAGACCGCTGCCCCGACGTGGCCGGCGTGGCCGCCTTCGACGGCTGCCCGGTGCCCGACGCCGACCACGACGGCGTCCTCGACGCCGACGACCGCTGCCCCAATGAGCCCGGGCCCGTGGAGCGGCTCGGCTGTCCGTTCCGCGACACCGACAGCGACGGCGTGGAAGACGAGCAGGACGCCTGCCCGCTGGAGGCCGGGCCGGTGGAGCTCAAGGGCTGCCCCGCGCGCGACGCCGACGGAGACGGCGTGCCCGACCACCTCGACAACTGCCCCGCCGAGAAGGGCGTGACGGAGAACCAGGGCTGCCCGAAGAAGAAGAAGCAGCTGGTGGTCATCACCGCCGAGCGCCTGGTCATCAAGGACAAGGTGTACTTCGCCACCGGCAAGTCGACGATCCTCTCCAGGTCCTTCCCGCTGCTGAACCAGGTGGCCGACGTCATCAACGGCCACGCCGAGATTCAGCGCGTGGTGGTGGAGGGCCACACCGACAGCGTGGGCGAAGAAGCCTACAACCAGCAACTGTCCCAGCGCCGCGCACAGTCTGTTGCCACGTACCTT
>CALNBU010000980.1 GCA_937875615.1 uncultured Archangium sp. | reverse complement strand
GACTTCCTGCCGGGGGTGGCGACCGGCTTCCGCAACAGCCGCTTCTGCGACCAGTTCACCGAGTTCGAAGGTGGCCTCCGGGTGACGTATCGCGACCTGGGTGGCGGGCGGCTCCTCGTCGGCGGTGAGGCGTGGCGGCTGGTCTCGTGGGACGCGCCGGTGCTCTCGCTGGAGTCGCCCGCGGGCGTGAGAGAGCGGCTGCGCGTCACGCGGGAGGGCGAGACGTACTTCGTGCACTCGCGGCTGGGCAGCGAGGTGCTGCGCGAGGTGCCGCGCTTCCCGCCGCCGCAGGACAGCGCGCTTACGGGCGGGCTCATCGCGCCCATGCCGGGCAAGGTGGTGAAGGTGCACGTGCAGCCCGGCGACGCGGTGAAGGCCGGGCAGCCGCTGCTGGTGTTGGAGGCGATGAAGATGGAGCAGGTCACGCGCAGCCCGCAGGACGGCGTGGTGAAGGCGGTGAGCGTGCGCGAGGGCGACCAGGTCACCGCCGGGCAGGTGCTGGCGTCGCTGGAGACGTGAGGGGCGTCAGCGCGCCGCGGTCTCGATGTCGCGGTTGTGCGCCACCACGAAGCACACCACGTAGCGGGTCTGCGCCCACTCCTCGTCGCGGTAGGTGCCCACCGCGAGGAAGACGTTGATGTCGGGCCGCATCAACACCTCGGTGGGGAACTGGAAGTTGTCGAGGTTGTCGACCAGCTGCACGGTGCCGCGCACCGCGCCCCGGGCCACGGCGGCGGTCTTCGTCAACGCGTGTTGGAGCGCCTGGTCGGGGGTCCAGCTGCGGTCGCTCAGCCTCGCCGCCACCTTCGCCCCTTCGTCTTCGGGCCAGAGGGTCCACTGGGCGAGGCCCAGGCCCCGGTCGCGCCGCAGCGTGTTGAGCCGGGTGATGATGGAGACCTCCGACTGGGTGCGGTCGAAGGTGCCCAGCGGCACGTAGGTGGTGAAGAGCGCCGCCAGGGCGTGGTCGGCGTCGTCGATGGAGCCGATGGAGATGAGCTTCGCGCGCGGCTCGGTCAGCGCCTTCCGCTGAAAGGGGTTGTCGAGCACGAAGTCGAGGAAGACCGACAGGTCGCGTGAGCCCGTCAACCACTGGGAGCCGAAGCCGGCGCTGACGATGTCGACGCCCACGTCCCAGCCGGCCAGCAGGCCCAGCACGATGACGTCAGCGTCCACGGCGTCGGCCTCACCCAGCTGCGCGGCGAAGAAGTGCTCGGTGAGGCTGGCGGCGGTGGCCGACTGGCCCTTCGCCTCCGTCAGCATCGGCAGCTTCGCGCGTTGGCGGAACTGGTTCACGGCGCCGAGAAAGCGGGTGTTGAACTCTCCCTTCGGCACCTCGCTCCCTTCGACCGGTCGCTGCCAGGTGTCCTTCGGCTGGCCCGCAGGCCAGAGCGTGAAGTCGCCGATGCTGTCGCCGAAGATGCGGCCGGGCTGGAAGGCCGCCAACGCCAGCGTGGTGCGCTCGTCGGCGGGGTCCACCGGGCACTCGAAGGCGAACTCCGGCGGCTTCACCACGTCGAGCGTCTTGCACGTGGCGACGTCGAGCGTGCCCCTGTTGATGAGCGCGTCGATGCGTGCCGCCGAGCCCCGCGTCAGGCGTCCGCGCACCGTCACCGTGCGCCCGGGAGAGACCAGCGGCAGCGGGGCGGAGAACTCTGCGTTGTGGGTGGCCCAGGCCAGCACCAGCACCGCCTGGTTCTTTTCCCGCAGCGCGGCCACGCCGGAGAGGGTCGGCGTGCCGATGGTCTTCAGTTGTGTCTGGAGGTCCGCCCGCCACTGCATCAGCCAGGTGTCGTCGGCGACGTCCTCGGGGAGCTCTCCCTTGACGGCGTAGAGCCGGGTGTGCGGCGCGGTGGTCCCGCAGCGACGTTCGATGAAGACGCTCAGCGCGTTGCCCGGGTGTTCGCCACGGGCGAGGTAGTAGTGCGCGGTCTCCCGCGCGATGCACCGGAGCTCTTCGCTCAGCGCCGCACCGAAGGCGGGCGCGTCGGCGGCCAGGGCCCGCTCCCACGGCGTGGCGGGGGCGACGTGCGTCACCGCGGCGTGCGTCGGCAGCGGCCCCTTGAGCGTCCAGCTGTCGATGGTGTGGGCGCTGAGGCGCGCCACGTCGAGCTTCGGTTGGCGCAGGGCCACCTGCTGCAGCACCTCGCGCTTCGGAAAGCGCTCCATGGCCAGGCTCGTCGCGCCCTGAGACGTCGCACAGCCGCTCCACCACATCGCCAACGCGCCCAACACCAGACTTCTCATCGTGTCTTTCCCCCAAAGAATGAAGTGCTGCGCGGTGTCTAGCACCTCCGCTACGAGCCGGGGGCGACGGCGAGCGCCGCCTCCACCAGTGGGTGCAGCCCGCTGCTCCTTCGCCACAGCGCGTAGATGGGGAAGGTGGCGGCGGGGCGCTCCAGCTTGCGCGCCACCACGCCCGGCAGCCGCGGCCCCTCCTCGGTGAGCCAGGGGACCAGCGAGAAGCCAAGGCCCGCGGCCACGAAGCCGAGGATGACGTCGGAGGAGTCGGCGGAGAAGGCCTCGCGGGGCGTCACGTCGTGCTGGCGCAGCGCCTCCAGCTGCAGGCCCTTGAGGGTGCGGTCGGCGTGGTAGCCGATGAAGGGCACCTGCGCGAGCCGCGCCAACGTCGGCGCGCCCTTCTGGGCGAAGGGGCCCTGCGCGGGCGCGACGAGCCAGGCCTCGGTGGTCCCCACCCGGCGCGCCTCCACGTCGGCGGGCACCTCGGGCAGCCAGTCGACCAGCAGGTCGGCCTCGCCGCTGCGCAGGCGCGAGAGCTCCGCGCTGGGGGCCTCGGTGAGCGCCACGGTGATGTCGGGGCGGGCATCCTGCAGCGCGCGGAGCCACCGGGGAATGAGGTGTCGCAGCAGATGCCCGGCGGCGTGCAGCTTCAGCGTGCCGCCCACCACGCCGCCCTTCACCCGCGCCTCGATGGTGGGGAGCTGCTCGAAGAAGGGCGCCACGCAGGCGAACAGCACCTGCCCGCGGGCGGTCGGCACCACGCGGTCCTTCCCGACGCGCTCGAAGAGCTTCACGCCCAGCTCGTCTTCGAGGCGCCGCACCTGCTGGTGCACGCCGGGTTGCGTGATGGGGTAGGGGAAGGCGCGGGCCGCGCGCGCGTAGCCCTCGGTCTTCGCCACCCAGTAGAAGCCCTCGAGGCGCTGGAGGTTGATCACGTCGCCCCGTTCTGCCGCTGCGGCCACAGCACCGCGAGGCCGGCGAGCGCGGCGAGGCCCGAGGCGGCGAACACCGCCAGCTTCACCGCCGCGAAGTCGCCCGGGTCGGGGAAGGCGGTGGCGGCGATGAAGAGCGACATGGTGAAGCCGATGCCGGCCATCAGCCCCGCGCCCACCAACTGCCGCCAGGAGTAGCCGGGCGGCTTGATGGCCAGCCCGGTCTTCACCGCCAGCAGCGCGCCGGTGACGATGCCCAGCGGCTTACCCACCACCAGGCCCACGACGACCGCGGCCATCAGGCGCCCGTGGCCGTGCAGCACGTCCATCGACAGCACCACGCCGGCGTTGGCCAGCGCGAAGACGGGCAGCACGAGGAAGCTCGACCAGGGCTCCACGCGCCGCAGCAGGCGGTCGGCGGGAGACTCGATGCGCTCGAAGATGGTCTGCAGCGCGTGCACGGTGGGCTCGGAGGGCCCGCGGCGCAGCACCTTCTCGGCATCGCGCTCCTGCTCTTCGCGGATGAGCGTCTGTGCCTGGTCCATCAGCGCGGGGAGGTTGGCGGGGTCCCGGGTGGGGACGCAGATGGCCAGCAATACGCCGGCGAGCGTGGCGTGCAGCCCGGCCTCGTGCAGCAGCACCCAGAGGAGGATGCCCAGCGCGAGGTAGGGCAGCGCCCGGTAGACGCCGGCCCGGTTGAGCGCGGCCATGGAGAGGGTGACCAGCGCGCCGAGGCCCAGCGGCAGGAGGTGGATCTCTCCGGAGTAGAAGAGCGCCACCACCAGGATCCCGATGAGATCATCCACCACCACCGTGGCGGTGAGGAACACGCGCAGCTCCACCGGCACGCGCCGCCCCAGCACCACCAGCAGCGCCACGGCAAAGGCGGTGTCGGTGCCGATGGGCACGCCCCAGCCGTGGCTCCACGCGCCGTCCGGAACGATGGCGCGGTAGAGCAGCGCCGGCGCGGCCATGCCTCCCAGCGCGGCGGCCACCGGGAGCGCCGCGGCCTTGCGGTTGGCCAGGCGACCGACGGTGAGCTCCCGCTTTATCTCCAGGCCCACCACCAGGAAGAACAGCGAGAGCAGCGCGTGGTTGACCCAGTCGAGGAGCGGCAGGGAGAAGGCCTTCGCGCCCGCCACGAAGCCGAAGGGCTGGTGCCAGAGCGCCTCGAAGCCGGCGCCGTAGCGGGAGTTGAAGAGCACCACCGCCAGCACGCTCATCAACGTCAGCAGGAAGCCGGTGGCCGGCCCCCAGCGCACGAAGTCCAGGCTCGCGGTGTGAAAGCGATGGCCCACGCTGCCCAGCAGCGCCTCACCCAGCGCGGCCTCGTCCCACGGGCCCTCGTAGCGGCGGCCGTTGATGAAGAAGGTGGGAGAGACGAGCGCGCCCGAGTGCCCGGCGCTCTCGAAGTCGTCGCGCACCCGCCGGGCGACCTGCTCGCTGCGCGGGGGCAGGCCCTGCTGCGTCGCCCAGGCGTCGAGCTGCCCGGGTGCGAAGTCCGGGCCCAGGCGCATCAGCTCATCGTGCGCGGGCCAGAAGGCGCCGGTGGCCAGCGCCGCCTGCTCCACCCACTCCGCCGCAGGCACCGACTCGGCGCTGGCCCGGATGGGGCGGTGCCGGAAGACGTAGCGCAGGCGGTCTCCGAAGCGGTCGCGCAGCTTCGCGATGACGTGGTGGGCCGAGGTGCACGACGGGCAGGCGTAGCTGCCGTACTCTACCAGGGTCATGGGGGCGTCGTCGGGGCCGATGGCATGGTCGCTGGCCTCGACGGGGCGGTCGAGGCGGGTGGGGCGCGCGTCTGAAGACATGAACCCGGCGTTATTGACGGGCCGTCGACCTCTTTCAACCCGTTTCCGGGTTCAGCTCGCCGACGGGTCGCCGGGCGCGCGGCGGTGCGAGACCTCGGCCTCCGCGGGCCTGACCAGGGAGTTCGCCGGCACCGAGCGGGTCAGCACCGCGCCCGCCATGATCTTGGTGCCGTCGCCCACGGTGATGGGCCCCAGCAGGGTGGCGCCCGGCCCGACGTGCACGTCGCGGCCCAGCGTGGGCGCGCCGCTCTCGCCGGTCTCGGGGTCTCGCCCCTCACCCAGCGTCACGTTCTGAAAGAGGATGCAGCCGGGGCCCACCTTCGCGCGGTGGCTCAACACCAGCCCCGTGCCGTGGACGATGGACACCCCGTCGGCCACGCTCGTCTTCCAGTGGATTTCTGCCCCATACAGATGACGAATGAGGCGACTTGCCACCTGACCGCCCAGCGGGACGTGCAGCTCTTCGAGCAGGCGCATGGCCCGGGTGGCTACCATCATCTGGAGCCCGACTTTCTTCACCAGGTCCGCTGGAAGCCGCGAGAGCGGAACCACCTCGTTGTGATACTTCGCGCGGTAGCGTTGAAGAGAGCCGAAGTCGGCCCGAACCGACGAGATGAACCTGACGAGTGGATTCATGGTGTCCCCGCGCATGCCATACAGAGGGCTGTGATGTCGTTCAATGTCAGCGTTGTGGTTTCCACGTTCAACCGGTTGGCGCTGCTCGGAGAGCTGCTCGACGCGCTCGGCCGGCAGACGCTCGCCCCGGAGCGCTTCGAGGTCATCGTGGTCGACGACGGCTCGAAGGTGCCGGTGGCGCCGGTGCTGGAGCGCCGCGCCGACCCCTTCACGCTGCGGGTCATCACCCAGGCCAACGCCGGCGCGGCGGCGGCGCGCGACGCGGCCATCCGCCAGGCGAAGCACGCGCTCATCGTCATCGTCGACGACGACATGCTGGTGCCGCCGGAGTTCCTCGAGCGGCACGTGGGGAAGCACGAGCAGGGCCACACGGTGGTGCTGGGGCACATCGCCTACGACGACACGCTGGAGGAAAAGCCGCTCTTCGAGCGCTTCCACGCCGACCAGCTGGCGCGCTTCGTGGCGCGCTACAGCGTCGAGCCCACCGCGGTGCGCGGTGTGATGGTGTGCACGGGGAACCTGTCGTTCCGCCGCGCCGACTACGAGGCGCAGGGCGGCTTCGACCGCTCGCTCGACCGCTCCGAAGATCGGGAGCTGGGGGTGCGGCTGCAGAAGTCCGGCGCGAAGCTCTACTTCGCGCTCGACGCCGTCACCACCAACCGCAGCGACCACACCGACCTCTCGGTGTGGCGTCGCCGGAACTTCCTCTACGGCCTCTACGACTCGCGCATCCACAAGAAGCACCCGGACGTGGTCGACGCCGACCCGTGGCACTTCATCTTTCTGGTCAACCCCGTCTCGCGCGGGCTGCTGCTGCTGAGCGCCACCGCGCCCGGCGTCGGCGAGCGGCTGGCGCGCGCCGCGTACCGGGCGGCGGAGGTGGTCGACGGGGGCCGCCGCCTGCACCCGGCCTTCGGGCGCCTGGCGCTGGCGGGGGCGACGCTGATCGGCGTCATGCAAAAGGGGATCGAGTGGTTCA
>CALNBU010000979.1 GCA_937875615.1 uncultured Archangium sp. | reverse complement strand
CCCCGCCGCACCCGCGCAGCGCCACGCCGCGCGCCGCCTGGAAGTCACCTTCGATGACGCCGGACACCCACACCTCGCGCGCCTCGCCCGCGAGGGCCTCGCGCAGCGCCGCCGCGTCACGCACCGCAGCGCCCGGCGGGCAGGGGCGCTCCACGGGGCCGATGGCCAGCAGCGCGAGGAGCAGCGGCGCCATGGCGCTCAGTTCTCCACGCTCTTGAGGTACGCGAGGATGAAGGGCAGCTCGGTCTTCGGGTCGACGCCCTGGTTGGGCATGGGGGTCAGGTGCTCGACGAAGAGCTTCTTCGCCGCCTCGTCCTCTTTGATCATCACGTCGGGCCGCAGAATCATCTTCTTGAGCCAGGCCTCGTCGCGGCGCGCGGTGACGCCCTTGAGGTCGGGGCCGACCAGCCTGCCGCCTCCGATTTTGTGGCAGGCGTTGCAGCCCTTCGCCGCGTACACCTCCTGCCCCCTGGCGATGTCCGCGGGCGCGGTGCTGACGGTGAAGTCAGGCACCACGATGTCGGTCTTCGCGGGCGGCGCCTCCACCGCCGGGGCGACCGGCGCCGACGCCTTCTCCGCGAGCGTGGCGGGCTCGTTCTTCTTGTCATCACAGGCCGCGAAGCCCAGCGCGGCGCACAACAGGACTCGTTTCATGAGGGACTCCAGTGCGGTGAGGGTGGGGCCTCCGGCGCCGCGCGGCGGCCACCGGAGGCGGGCGGCCTACTTCTTCGGCTTCACCATGAAGTAGCCCATCATCTCCAGGTGCAGCGCCGAGCAGAACTCGGTGCAGTACATGGGGAAGGCGCCGGGCTTGTCGGCCACGAAGGTGACGTTCTCGTGCTTCCCGGGCTCCAGCGAGAGGTTCACGTTGTACATGTCGATGGTGAAGCCGTGGACCTGGTCCTCGGCCTGCTCCACGGACGTGAGGTGCAGGTGCACCGTGTCACCCTCGTCGACCTCGATGCGGTCGGGCGTGAAGTGGCTGCGGATGGCGGTCATGTAGACGTGCACGTCCTTCCCCTTCCGCTCGATGCGCTCCTTGCCGGGCGTCACCGCGTGCTCGTCGCGCTCGTCGGTGTAGGGGTTGGTGCCCATGGGGTAGACCTTCATGGGCTTCAGCTTGTCGGCCTTGATCATCTGCGCGTAGTGCGGCTCACCGATGCCGATGGGCATGTCGGCCAGCAGCTTCATCTTCGGACCGTCGATGCCGATGAGCTGGAAGTTCTGCGGGTAGAGCGGGCCGATGTTGGCGAAGCGGTCGATGGACATCTTGTTCATCGCCACCACGTAGTTTCCGGCGGGGCTGACGGTGTCTCCCTCGGCCGAGAGGATGTGCCCGATGTTGTAGTGCACCGGCAGCTTCTCGGTGACCTTGAGCTCCTTGAGGCTCCACTTCGCCACCACGCTCTCGATGAAGACCGAGGTGTAGGCGAAGCCCTTGTCGTCATAGACGGTGTGCAGCGGCCCCAGCCCGATCTCCACCTGCCCGCGGATGCTCTCCTTGAAGGGGAGGATGGGCAGCCCGTAGGGATCCTTCCCCTCGGAGGTGCCGGCCTCCATCAGCGCCTTGATCTTCTCGAAGCGATACACCGTGGCGTGGGTGTCGAGCTTGCCGCCCACCACGATGTCCTCACCGTCGGGCGTGACGTCGACGCCGTGCGGCGACTTGGGCTCGGGGATGAGCGCCAGCACCTTCTCTGGGCCGGAGACGTCCATCATCAGCACCTTCACCCCGGCGATGGTCTTCGCCCGGCCCGCCTTCACCAACGCCTCGGCCTTCTTCCAGTTGATGACGTGCAGGAAGTCGGTGTCGTTCTGCGACGCGCCCGACTCCACCGGCGGGTTGCCCTCGAGGATGCCGCCGGTGGCCATCTCGGTGTTGAAGCTGTTGATGAAGACGTAGCCATCCGACGCGCGCTTGCCGGAGTCGGCGAGGTCCTGCGTGTAGGGCGGCAGCTCGATGCCGAAGGACTCGCTCTCGATGATGCGCCCCCTGGCCTTGTCGAACTTCCAGAACATCGCCAGGCCGCGGTACCGCTCCTTGTACTCGCTCAACGGCGCGTACTCGCGGCCCAGCGGCGCGGGGTACTGGCTGGTCTCCACCACGTACTCGGTGTCAGGCGTGACGAAGGCGCCGCCGTGGTCCGACATCACCAACCGATTGGGGACGATCTGCTTGGTCTGGAAGTCGTGAAGGTCCACCACCGCCACCCGCGCGTTGGCCTTGTCGTTCACGAACAAGTAGCGGCCGTCGTACGCGCCGCCGGTCTCCGAGAGGTTGGGGTGGTGCACGTCGGCCCACGTCAGCGTGGTGCCCGGGTACTGCTGCCCCTGCTTCAACACCTCGTCCGAGAGGCCGCCGTAGCCGTAGCCCTGCCACGGCTCCGGCGTGAAGACCGCCACCACCTTGAGCAGCCGCATCGAGGGCACCCCGATGACCAGCACCTGCCCGCTCTGACCGCCCGACGCGAAGATGACGTAGTCGTCCTTCTGGCCGGTGGGCTTGTACGTGAGCAGCGCGGCCTCCACGTCGGCCTCCGACAGCTTGCGCTCCTGCATGATGGCCTTGAGGCCTCCGCTGGCCTGCGCCGTCGCGCCGCCGCCCGACGCGGCCGGCTTGCCGCCGTTCGAGCAGCCCGCCGCCAGCGCGCCGCAGATGATGAGGCTCTTCCAGTTCATGGTTCCTCCGGGTGGGTGCTGCGTTCTCCTGCGGCGCGTCTCTCTGCGACCGCCGTGCCAGCGACCCGCCCTGCGACACCACGCCGCGCCCGGCGGCACGCCTGTTCCAGACTGTTCTCATTTGAAACGTGCTCACCCCAGGCCCACCGCGCGCAGCGCCCAGCGCAGCCGCTGCGGCACCTCCCGGGGCGCCTCAGCCAGCGGCGGCACCTCCACCGGCGGGAGCGCCAGCGCCCAGCTCAGCACCGCCGGCTCCAACACCACCTCGCAGCGGGCGACGAAGCGCTGCTTCTGGGCGTGGTGGAAGACCAGCGCGTCGACCAACCCCTCCAGCCACTCCCGGTGCGGCGCCAGCACGCACAGCCGCACCAGCGAGACGTGGTCCTGTCGCAGCACCCGGCGCCAACGGGGCACGCGCCCCAGCCGCCGCACCAGCGCCGGCAACAGCACCCGCTCCTCCATGGCGATGCCCTGCAACAACCGACGGCGAAAGAGCTCGAAGGCCGGGCGCACCCGCCCCTCATCGACGGAGAGACAGTCCTCCAGCAGGGCCAACAGGGCGCCGTGCTCTCCCTCGAAGTGGCGGATGAAGTCGCCAGGCATGCAGACCCCCGGCCACCGCGTTGCAGCCTCCGTGCCTCAGGCGTCGAGGCCGTAGCCCTTGAGCTTCCGCCACAGCGTGGTGCGGCCGATGCCGAGCACCCGGGCCGCGTCGCCCTGTTGACCGTGACAGGCCTCCAGGACCCGCAGCACGTGCCGGCGCTCCGCCTCCTCCAGGGTCACCAACGCCCCGGACTCGAGCTCCGAGAGCGGCGGCGCCACCGGAAGCGCGAGCTCATCGGGGAGATGCGCGAGCTCCACCGCGGCCCCCTTCGAGAGCACCGCGCCGTGCTTCACCGCGTTCTGCAGCTCGCGCACGTTGCCCGGCCACGGGTACTTCACCAGCGCGGCCAGCGCCGACGGCATGAAGTCCCGGGGGTGTGACTCCTGCGCGAGGAACATGCGCGCCAGCAGCGGGATGTCCTCCGGGCGCTCCCGCAGCGGCGGCACCACCAGGGTGAAGATCTTCAAGCGGAAGTAGAGGTCTTCCCTGAAGCGGCGCTCCCTCACGCACTGCTGCAGGCTCTGGTGCGTGGCGCAGATGATGCGAACGTCGACGTGCACCGGCTGAGACTCACCGACCCGGCGGATCTCCCCGTCCTGCAGCGCGCGCAACAGCTTGGCCTGCATCACCAGCGGCATCTCGGCGATCTCATCGAGGAACAGCGTGCCGCCGTTCGCGGTCTCGAAGAGCCCCTTGCGCGCCGCCTGCGCCCCGGTGAAGGCCCCGCGCGCGTGGCCGAAGAACTCTGACTCCATCAGCTCCGCCGGCAGGGCCGCGCAGTTCACCGCCACGAAGGGCTTGAGCCGCCGCGGGCTGTTGGCGTGGAGCGCCCGCGCCACCACCTCCTTGCCGGACCCGCTCTCGCCGCGCATCACCACCGAGGCGTCGGTGCCGGCCACCGTCGCGGCGCGCTGCAGCAGCGAACGCATGGCCGGGCTCGCCGCCACCAGGCGGTTGCAGCGCCGGCCCTGCGGTGACTCGGGCAACAGGCGGCACGCCCGGCACAGGCCACCGCCGGTCTCGAAGGGGCTCTCACAGGTGTACGCGCTCTGTTTCTCCATGTTCCGAGTTGAAACATCAATCATCCCCGGGCACCGCGCAAGCGCTTGGCGCGGCCGATGCATTCGTGGAGATCATGCGCCTCTACGTGAATCGCTTCTACGCGTTCCTTCAGCGCCCGCTGCGCCCGGGCTCCCGGCTGGTGCTGGCCCTGCTGGTGGTGCCGCTGGCGCTCTCGTTCTTCTGGCCGCTGTGGCGCATCTCCATGGAGGCCCCGCAGTACCCCGCGGGCCTGCACCTCGACATCTACGCCTACAAGGTCGAGGGAGGGAACGGCGGCCAGCACCTGCAGGAGATCAACACCCTCAACCACTACATCGGCATGCGCACGCTCGACCGCGCGGCCATGAGCGACCTCGATTGGATTCCCTTCGCGCTGGGCGCCCTGTGCATCTTCGCCCTGCGGGTGGCGGCCATCGGCAACGTGAGCGCGCTGGTCGACGTGGTGGTGGCCACCAGCTACGTGAGCGCCTTCGCCTTCGGGCGCTTCGTGTACACGCTGTACGTCTTCGGGCATCACCTCAAATCCGACGCGCCGGTGAAGGTGCCCGGCTTCATGCCGGCGGTGCTCGGGAGCAAGCAGATCGCCAACTTCACCACCCACAGCTGGCCGCACCTGGGCTCGGCGCTGCTGGCGCTCTTCGCGCTGGGCACCGTGGCGGTGCTGGGGTGGCACCTCGCGGTGGGCAGGCGAGAGGCGGTGGAGGCGGAGCGACGTCCGTGAACGCGCCGCTCTTCGCCCGGCGCCGTGGCTCCCGCTGGTGGTGGCGGGGCTGCTGTTCCCGGTGGGCGTGGGGGCGCTGACCGGCGCCGCCGACCTCTGGAGCCTGCGGGTGCTGGCCGAGGCCGTCCCCCTCGAACACCACCGGGCGCATGGGCTGGTGCAGATCTTCGGCTTCGTGGGACTGTTCACGGTGGG
>CALNBU010000978.1 GCA_937875615.1 uncultured Archangium sp. | reverse complement strand
CGCTTGCGCGCCCGCTCCCGCGCCACCGCCAGCGGGTCGACCTTCGCCGGCGCCGGCGCCGTGGGAGGTGGTGGCGGCGGGACCTGCGCGGAGGCCGGTACCCCGGATGCCTGCGGGGCAGCCGGTGACGGCCGGGCCGGCCGCCGCAGCCGCGGCCCCGAGAGGAAGCGCCGGGCGAAGACTTCTGCCACCAGCAGCGCCACGCACAGCGCGACCAGCGGCGGCGCCAGAGGCACCGCGGCCTCCGACTCCAGCGCCTCCCCGAAGAGCCCCGCCATGGCCAGGCGCTCCACTCCACCGCCCGCCTTCGCCACCTGACTGAGCAGCTGCGCCCCTTCTCTGGCCGGTGCGGGCTCGAACTCCGGCGCCCAGGGCAACGTCACCGGCGCGACGCGGAAGACGCGGTCGCCCTGCTTCACCACCGGGTGCCAGGTGCCGCTCCCCGGCAGCACGAAGTGCGCGCCCACCCGGTCTTCGTCCTCCCAGCGCATCGGCAACTCCACGGGCGGCACCCTGGCGTCACCGGAGAGCAGCAACAGCGTGGGCGTGCCTGCCGGCGACGGCGCGCCCGGGTCGAAGTCGAGCGTCACGTGCAGGTCGCTGCCGCGCAGCGAGCCCCGCGCCACCGCTTCGGTCTCACGCACCGGGTCGGGCATGGTCCAGCGCACCAACTGGGTGAGCAACGCACGCTGGCCCGGCCAGCCGCGCAGCGCCCCCGTCAGCTTCCCGTCGACCTCGCCGGTGAAGACCGCGACACGCCCGGCCCCGCGCGGCCAATAGGCCGCCACCGGCGCCTCGTTCTCGTCGACGGTGCGCAGGCCCAGGCTGGCCTGCGGCTTGAGGTAGGTGAGGTTGTAGCCGCCCAGCTGCGGCCCGTCGCTGACGCCCAGGCGTCCCAGCAACGCGAGGTCCGGCGCCAGCGCGGTGGGCGTCACCGCCTCCACGAAGGAGGCGCGGGCCACGGCGATGGTCTCCTGGCTGAAGATGCGCGGGAGGCTGGTGGCGTCCTGCGCGAAGTACACGCGCCCGCCGCCCCGGTGCGCAATCTCCTCCAGCAGCCGGGCGTCGGCGTCGCTCCGCGCCCCCAGCCCGATGACCGAGACGGTGACGTTCTTCTCGCGCAGCGCGTCGATGGTCGCGCGGTAGTCGGCGGGCTCCTCGGAGTCGGCGGCGTCGGAGAACAGCAGCACGTGCCGCGTCTCCTTGTCGGACGACAGAATCTGTCGTCTCGCCTCGCGGAGCCCCACGCCCACGTAGATGCCGCCGCCGCCGGAGAACCCGCGCGCCACCTTCCCCAACGGCAGCCCCTCGGCCACCGGGCTCATGGGGAAGATGATGTGCGTGTCGGTGTCGACCATCGCCACCGAGGCCTCGTCGCGCTCATCGAGCAACTGCAGCGCGCCCACCACGCCCTCGGCGGCCAGCTCCATCTTGGTGCGGCCGTCGGGCACCGTGGCGCCCATGGAGCAGCTGCAGTCCATGATGATGGACATGGCCAGCGCCGCCTTCCGCTGCTCTTCGCGGAGTTCCAGCGACACCGGCAGCACGTCCTCCACCGGAGACCTCCGGTAGCCGCCTTCGCCGAAGCTGCGCTGCCCGCCGGTCATCACCAGCCCGCCGCCGGCCTCGCGGACGAACTGCGCCAGCACGTGCAGCCCGTCTTCGCCCAGGCGGCTGGCCTCCACGTCCTCCAGCACCACCGCGCCGACGCCTTCCAGACTGGCCATGGTCACCGGGACGGGCACCGACACCTCGAGCGCGAGGCCGGCCTCGCGCAGCGTGCGCGCCAGGGTGCCCCCGGGCGCGTCCGTGAACAACAACACGCGCGGCGGCCCGTCGACGCGCACCACCGCGCGGCTCACGTCGTTCTCCGGCACCCCGTCCCCGTCGGTGGAGGCGCGCAGCGTGTAGGCCTCCAGCCCCGGCGCCTCGAGCAGGTCGCGGAAGGTCACCACCGAGGCGCCCTCGCTCAGCGACCGCCGCGCCTGCGCCACCACCCGACCGCCGCGCGTGAGCGTCAACGTGGTGTCGGCGGCGGTGGCCGACTTGACCGTGGCGGTGAGGAGGAACGGCTCTCCCGCGGCGACCGCGGTGGGCCCGACGAGCGAGGTGATGGCCACGTCGAGGGGCGCGTCGTCGCGGCCCAGGAAGCGGACGTCGACCGCCAGGCCTCGCGCCGCGAGGCGTCGGGCCGCGGCGCGCGCGTCGCGATGCGCCAACGCCAGCGAGATGAATACGCCGGGCGCTGATCAGCGCTTGCAGTCGCGCTTGGTCCAGCGGGATGCGCTGG
>CALNBU010000977.1 GCA_937875615.1 uncultured Archangium sp. | reverse complement strand
GGGCCTTCCGGACCGAGGGCCTGGCGCGGGAGCTGGTCATGCGGGTGACCAAGCGCAAGGAAGACTTCGACGCGCCGGAGTGGGCACAGGCGCTGATGCAGTCCCTGGTGGCGCGCATCCAGCAGGGGGCCCTGGTCCCGGCGGAGCACCTGGTGCTGCAGCTCCAGGCGCCCATCGCGCCCGGCGTCGACTCGGAGCTGACGGCGCTGCTGTTCACCCCCATCGAGGCCGGCTGGCTGGTGGTGGCGGTGACCTCCGACGAGGCCAGGCTGACGCGCGAGTGGTCGCCCTCGGGGTTGATCGACGTGCTCAAGAAGCTCGACCCCCGGTTGATGGTCGACCTCGAGCGCCCCTCGTTGTTGCACGAGCCGCGGGCGCGCGCCGTCATCGAGCAGCGCGTGGCCCAGGAGGGCAGCGCGCTCTCGTCGATGGGCGCGGACACCAGTCACCTCTCCCGCGTCGGCGCGGCGTCCACCTGGCGCCTTTCCGCGTCGGCGGTGGACACCTTCGTCGCGCTCCTCAAGGGCCGCATCGGGCACCTGCGCCCCTTCGTGGTGCAGAGCGGGAACTTCCGGGTCGACGTGGTCAACGCCGACCGTCCCTCGGTCGACGTCACCCCGCAGGGGGCGACGCTCAGGCTCTCCCTGGCCGCCGCGCAGCAGCTCCGGGCGCACCTCAAGGCCGTTCCCGGCCGCTATTCGGTCGACGCGCTGCCCGGCTTCACGCTGCTGGTGCTGTAGCGCCGGTAGAAACCTCACGGCGCGCGCCGACGGGCCGGGCGCGGTAGGTCGACGGCGCCGACGCATTGGTGCTAGGGCCCGCGCGGCCATGAAGATCAAGCAGAAGCCCGAAGACTTCTCCGTCAAGGAGTCGTACCGCTTTGACGAGGCGCCGCAGGGGCGCTGGCGCGTGTACCTGATGGACAAGCAGAAGCTGTCGACCTTCGACGCGGTGGCGCGCATCTCCCAGCGCTTCGGCCTCTCTCCCGGCTCCGTCAGCTACTGCGGGCTCAAAGACAAGCAGGGCCGCACCGAGCAGCTCATCGCGGTGCGCGGCGCCGACGTCGAGATGCAGGACGAAGATCTCCGCCTCAAGTTCCTCGGGCGCACCAGCGAGGCGCTCTCCGCCCGCAACATCACCTCCAACCGCTTCTCCGTCACCGTGCGCCAGCTGGAACATCAGGAGCTGCAGAAGGTGACGCTGGCCGCCACCGAGGTGGCGCGCCTGGGCGTGGTGAACTACTTCGACTCCCAGCGCTTCGGCTCGCTCAAGCACGGCCAGGGCTTCATCGCCAAGGATCTCATCCGCGGCGACTTCGAGGCGGCGCTGTACAACTACCTGGCGCGTCCCTCGCCCCTGGACCGCACCGACGACGCGAAGGTGAAGCAGTTCTGGGCCGACAACTGGGGCGACTGGACCGCCAAGGTGCCGTGGGAGGCCGGGCGGCGCTACTTCCGCATCATCCGCGCGCTGCGCGACGAGCCCCAGGACTTCGTCAACGCGTTCCTGCAGATCGACGCGGATTACCGGGCGATGCTGATCTTCACCTGGCAGTCCTACCTCTGGAACGAGGGCGCCCGGCGGCTGCTGCAGCAGGTGTTGCCGCGCGAGGCCATCTTCCCCATGCCGTACCAGGCCGGCACGCTGCTCCACCACACCGACGCCCCGTCCGACGTGCTGCGCTACCTGAGCAAGCTCACCTTCCCGTTGCTCGCGCCCAACTCCACCTTCAACGACAAGCAGGTGGAGGACGCGGTGAAGTGGGTGCTGGGCAAAGAGAAGATCTCGCTCGAAGATCTCCGCATCGCCGCGGCGCCCAAGCTGCTGTTCTTCAAGCACGAAGAGCGCCCGCTGATCATGCACCCCGAGAAGCTGGTCATCGGCAAGCCGCGCCCCGACGAGTTCAACCGCGGCTTCACCAAGGTGAACATCGCCTTCACCCTGCCCCCCGGCAGCTACGCCACCCTGGTGGTCAAGCGCCTCTTCCACTTCGGCGTCAAGAAGGAGGAGTTCGACGACATCGCGCCGCGCCCGAAGCGCGAGGAGGAGGCGCCCGCGCCGCAGGCGAGTCGTGAGAAGCGCGACCACAAGACCGGTGAGGCCCGCCCGCGCGCCGCCGCCGTCGTCGCCGAGCAGAAGGCCGGCGGCTTCCTCGCCCAGCAACGTCAGAAGAAGGCAGACAAGGCCTCTCGCCGCATGGAGAGCAAGAAACGCAAGTAGTTCCAGACATTTGTGGCGCGCAATGGGTGTGCGCAGCCTTCGTACTGCGGGGCGTGGAAACAACGAAAGCCCTGTCACTGACTTCGCTCGCGTTGGGCCTGATGGCACCTGAAGCCACGCATCCCTGGGTCGACGACGTGCGCCGCGCGCGCCGCGGTGACGCCGACGCCTTCGCCGCGCTGGTGCGCTCGCTCCAGCGGCAGGTGTACGGGTTGTGCATGCGGCTGCTGCGCACCGACGCCGAGGCCGCCGAGGTGGCGCAGGAGACCTTCCTGCGCGCCTACCAGCACCTCGAGCGCTACGACGAGACGCGGCCCTTCGACCTCTGGGTGCTGACCATCGCCCGCAACCTGTGCCTCGACCTCCTGCGCCGGCGCAACAAGGTGAAGACCGAAGACGTGGCCGACCACACCCACGCGCTCCCCTCGCAGGAGCCCTCCCTGGAGGAGGGCGCCATCGCCCGGCAGGAGCGCAGGTCCCTCGAGGAGGCCATGGCCACGCTCTCGGTCGGCGACCGGGAGGTGCTGGCGCTCTATTACGTGCAGAAGCGCACCACGAAGGAGATCGCCGAGGTGATGAACGTCGCGCCCGGCACCATCATGGCCCGGCTGTTCCGCGCCCGGGAGAAGCTGCGGCTGCGGATGACCGACGCGCAGAAGGGAGCGGCCTGAACATGAGCCCCGAAGACGAGACACTCCAGGCGATGCTGTTGGAGTTGGCCCCGGATGACGCCGCGCGCGCCCAGCTGCTCGAAGCGCATCGCCAGCTCGAGAAGGACCTCCTCCGGCTGGCCGACCCGGCGCCGCCGCCCGACTTTCTGCACCAGGTGATGACCCGCGTGGCCACCGAGCCCGCCCCCATGACCCGGGCCGACGTGCGCTCGGCCATCGTCATCATCGGCGTCACCGTCTCGCTCGCCGTCGGAGCGATCCTGGCTGGTGGCGACCCCTCCGGGACCTTCGGGCTCCTGGTGGCGTCGCTGGTGCTGAAGCTCCGCGAAGGGGTGGTGGCGGTGGGCTCCGGTCTGTCCGCGCTCTGGACGACGGCGGCCATGCCCACCGTCGTCGTCCTCTCCGCGATGCTCGCCGCGGCCCTCGCCGCGTTCCGTCGTGCCCTGCAGCCGTCGGCTGCGAAGGTGGTGTCCTGATGTTGCCTCTCTCTCTCCTGCTGTTGTTGTCCTCGGCGCCGGTGTCCGTCGACTTCGATGGGACCCTCAAGGAAGCGCTCGCGCACATCGCGCAGGCGGCCGAGCTGAACGTGGTGGTCATCGGTGAGCTCTCGGAGCCCGCGCAGGTGCGGCTGCGCGCGGTCGACGGAGAAACAGCCCTCGGCGCGGTGGCCGCCGCGCACGGCCTCGAGCTGTCCCGGCAGGGAGACGTGCTGGTGCTCCGTCGGGCGGGCGTGCCCATGGTCGCCCCGGCGGCGGTAGTGCCGCCCCTGCCGGTGCCACCCGCGGCTGAGGAAGGCGACGAAGCGGCCAGCGACGAGCGCGTGGCGACCGGCCCGGTCACCATCGGCCGGGGGCAGCGGGTGAAGTCAGCGGTGGCCTTCGGTGGCCCGGTGGTCGTCGAAGAGGGCGCGGTGGTCGACGGAGACGTGGTGGCCTTCGGCGGCGACGTGGAGCTCAGGGCAGGCGCGCGCGTCGACGGTGACGCGGTGGCCTTCGGCGGCACGGTGCACCGCGGGGCAGGCGCGCAGGTGAGCGGCGACGCCGTGTCGCTGGGCGGCAGCGGGCTGGGGCCGGTGGTGGCGCGGAACGTGCTCAAGAGCCGGCACGCCGACGCTGCGGGCAACCTCCGCGACCCCTCGCGGGGCTTCCCCATCGCCCGCTTCCTGCTGGAGTTCGCCGCCCTCTTCGGCGTCGGCTTCGTGGTGCTGATGCTGGCGCCGCACCGGGTGAAGACCATCGAGAACACCATCCGCGCCGAGCCCTGGAAGAACGGCTTCGCCGGCGCGCTGGGGCTGCTGGCGCTGGCGCCGCTGTCGGTGCTGCTCATCATCACCGTGGTGGGCATCCCGGTGGCGTTCCTGCTCTGGCTCGCCGCCGCGGTGGCCGCGCCCGTAGGCGTCGCGCTCGTCGCCCACCTGCTGGGGGCGAAGTTGCCCACCGGCCCCCTGCGCAAGACGCAGGCGCTGGCCCTCGCGCTGGGGCTGGCCCTGACGTTGCTGGTGTTTCAGATTCCCGTGCTGGGCGGCTTCGCGCTCTTCCTGGTCATCACCGTGTCGCTGGGCGGCATCCTCCGCACCCGCGCCGGTCAGCCTGCGCGCGGCACCCCCATCATCGACCCGCTGGGCGCGCCGGCCTGAGGCGCTCAGTACTGCAGGTAGATGTACGGCTGGCTCTCGATGCTGCTGAACTGTCGCACCAGCAGCACCAGTCCCACCAGCAGCGCCGCGCGCACGTAGAAGGGGCTGCGCACGAAGAGCGCCTTCGACCGCTCGAAGGCCGCGCCGGGCAGGAAGTAGAAGAGACAGCACGCGGCGAGTGAGCCCCAGGTCAGCGCCGAGACGCGCGCCAGCGAGGTGGTCACCGTGCCCAGCTGCCGGAACATGTCGACCGCCAGGGTCATGGTGTCGGCGCGGAAGAAGATGCGGGCGAAGACCACCGCGTTGAACATCACCAGCCAGCCGACGACGCTGCGCCACAGCGGCACCTCCCCCTTCTTCGGCTTGCCCGCCACCCACCACCAGCAGCGCCACAGCACCAGGAAGACGCCGTGCAGCGCGCCCCACACCAGGAAGCGCCAGTCGCCGCCGTGCCACAGGCCGCCCAGCGACATGACGATCATCGTGTTGCGCAGGGTCTGCAGCTTGCTCCCCTGGTTCCCGCCCAGCGGGCGGTAGAGGTAGTCGCGCAGCCACGTCGACAGCGTGAGGTGCCAGCGGTTCCAGAACGAGAAGAGGTCGGTCGCGTGGTACGGCTTGTTGAAGTTCTCGGGGAAGCGCACGCCGAACAGCGCCGCGATGCCGATGGCGATGTCGGAGTAGCCGGAGAAGTCGAAGTAGAGCTGCAGCGTGTAGCCCACCGAGGCCAGCGCGCACTCCACCGCGCTGTAGCCGGTGGGGTTGGCGAACACCGGGTTGACGAAGGAGCCGCCCAGCACGTCGGCCAGCAACAGCTTCTTGGCCAGCCCCTGGGTGATGCGGAAGAGCGCCACCGCGCCCTCGTCGGCGCTCAACCCCGGGCGCGCATCGAACTTCGCCATCAGCTCTTCACTGCGGAGGATCGGCCCCGACACCACCCGCGGGAAGAAGGTGAGGAAGAGCAGCTGGTGCAGCGGAGAGAAGCGGCCGCTGGTCTTCTTCCAGTAGACGTCGACCACGTAGCCGATGGCCTGGAAGGTCATGAAGGACAGCCCCAGGGGGGGGGTCAGCCCCAGCGACGGCGGTGTCCAGCTCAGGTGCAGCGCGCCCGCGAGCGAGCCGAAGGAGTCGAGGAAGAGCTGCAGGTACTTGTAGGTGACCAGCACGCCCAGGTGCATGCCCACCGCCGAGGCCATGGCCGCCAGCCGCGCCCGGGGGAAGCGCTCCATCACCTGCCCGGCGGTGAAGTTCACCAGCGCCGCCAGCGCGTAGAGCACCAGCGGCCCCGGGCGCCACACCGCGTAGAAGGCGAGGCTGGCCGTCAGCAGCACCGAGAGCCGCGCCCAGCGCCAGCGCGCGAGCGACCAGTACACCACCAGCACCACGCACAGCCCGGCGAGGAAGGAGGTGCTGTGGAAGCTCACGGTCCCCTCCAGGCGTCGTACTCGCGCAGGACCTCACCCATGAGCTCCCTCGCCAGCCGCCGGTAGCCCTGGGGCGTGAGGTGCACGCGGTCCTTCATCGCCAGGTGGTGTTGCCGCCACACGTTGATCGACTTCGCGCCGCCCATCACCGCCCAGGTGTCCCAGAAGGCGCAGCCCTGCTCGCGCGCCACCTCGCGCATGGCCTCGACCACCTG
>CALNBU010000976.1 GCA_937875615.1 uncultured Archangium sp. | reverse complement strand
CCTGCGGTGCTGCTGCCCGACGCGGCCACGGTGAAGCTGCGCTCCCTGTCCGTCTCGGGAGGCCGGGAGCAACCCATCTACGCGGAGTGCGCGCAGGGGGCGCTGGTGACGGTCGGCCGGCTGGAGTCGACCATCGCGCAGCTCCCCAGCGCGTGCGTCACCCGTTGACCGGCGGCGCCTGCTCCGCCCGCAGGGCCGCTTCGCGCAGCAGCGAGAGCACCTCCGGGTAGACCTCCTCGGACGCGCGGCGGCCGGTCACCAAATCGCCGTGGCCGTAGTCCGCGGAGTGACCGGACGCAGTGCCCAGCACCACCATGCGCTTGTCGGGGGTGCCCAGCGCGTCGAACAGGCCCCGGGTGGCGGCCATGGGGCACAGCAGGTCGACGGAGCCGCCCAGCACCAGCGCCGGGCACCGCACCTGCGCCAGCCCGGCGCGGTAGTCGACCTGGCCGTCGACCGAGCGGCAGACGTCGTTCTTCACCCAGTCATCGAGCTGCGCCATCACGCCCTTCCAGATGGGCGCGAAGACGTTGGCCAGCAGGTAGCGCTGCGTGCGCGGCGCGATGTTGGCGAGGTTGCTCGAGAGCTTCTCGCCGCCCGGCAGCGCCACCCGACCCGCCAGCGGCGCCACCAACCGGGCCAGGGTGGCGTCGAACTGGCCCCACACCGCCAGCACGTGGCCCAACCAGAGCAGCCGGCGCACTCCGTGCGTGAAGCGGAAGAACAGCGGCGTGCCGATGGTGACGATGCCGGCGAGGCGGGTCCCCAGCGCCGGGGCCGCCGCCAGCCCGATGACGCCACCCAACGAGTGGCCCACCCACAACAGGCGGGGCGCGTCGGCGCGCCGCAGCACCTCGTCGACCACCGCGGGCACGTCGAAGTGCACATGGTCGTCGACGGTGGCGTCGGCGGGCAGGTCGTGGGCGCTGCGCGACGCCCCGGCGCCGCGGAGGTCGACCGAGTAGCAGTCGAAGCCCGCCTCGGAGAGAAAGCGCGCGAGGTTCTGCGCGCCGTGGAAGTCCATGAAGGCGTGGTTGTTGGCGAGACCATGGCAGAGCAACACCGGGGTCTGGAAGCGACGCGCCACCGCGGGCCGGTGCCAGACGGCGAGGGCCCAGCCATCGGCGGTGGTGACGTCGAAGCGCGCGGGCCGGTCGTCAAGCGCATACCGCCACTGCACCCACGCCGAGACGCAGGCGAGGACAAAGACGACACCCAGCAGGATCAGCGCCGCGGTGCTCATGCCTTGAGGGTATGGTGCGCGCCAATGAAGCTGCGCGACCTGATGTTCGTCTTGCCCAACCTCTTCACGGTCTCGTCCATTCTCTGCGGCTTCTACGCGATGACGCTGTGCACCGGCGAGGCTTCTCCGGGGCAGTTGTACCAGGCGGCGCTGGCCATCTTCTTCGGCATGTTCTTCGACGCCTTCGACGGCCGGGTGGCGCGGCTGACCCGCACCCAGAGCCTCTTCGGCCAGGAGCTCGACTCCCTCGCCGACGTCATCACCTTCGGCGCCGCGCCCGCCCTGCTGGTGTGGCGCTGGGCGCTCTCGGAGCTGACGCTGGTGGGCCTGCTGGCGGCGTTCCTCTACGTGGCCTGCGGCGCGCTGCGGCTCGCCCGCTTCAACGTGCTGGCCCTGAAGTCCGACAAGGGCGGCGGCGGCAGCTTCTTCATCGGCATGCCGATTCCCTTCGCGGCCTGTGGCGTCATCTCGATGATCATCGCCTGGGAGAACGCGCACGGCGGAGCGCTCGACGCGCGCCTCCGTTGGCCGGTGTTGGGGGTGGTGGTGTTCCTCGGCCTGCTGATGGTCTCCACCGTGCGCTACCGCACCTTCAAGGACGCCCGGCCCAACGCGAAGACCGCCGCCATCCTGCTGGGCGTCATCGGCCTCGGCGTGGTCATCGCCGTGCTCTCGCACCCTGCCTGGGTGCTGGTGACCTACTTCGGCCTGT
>CALNBU010000975.1 GCA_937875615.1 uncultured Archangium sp. | reverse complement strand
GTCGGTGGTGATGCGCGCGCCTTTCAGGCGCGTGGCGCCCGCCGGCTGGTGCTGGTGAGCGACGGGCGGCCGACCATGGGCACGCTCGGCACCGAGGCGCTCTCCACCATGGTGGACCAGCTGAACCAGACGGGCATCACCCTCACCGCGCTGGGCGTCGGCGACGACTTCGACGGCCCGCTCATGCAGCGGCTCGCCGAGCGCGGCGGCGGCATGTACGGCTACCTTCAAGACGCCGCGCGGCTCCCGGAGGTGCTGAACCTGGAGGTGCTGGCGGCGCGCACGCCGTCGCTGGGCCAGGTGACGTTGACGCTGCGGGGCGCCGGCCTGCGCGTGGAGGAAGCGCCGCTGCGAAGCCTGCTGCAGGTGCACCACGACACCTGGGCGCTGCACCTCATCGACCTCCGCCCCGGCCTGCGCACGCGCGTGTTGCTGCGGCTGCGCTCGACGCAGCTCGAGCCGGGCGCGCAGGGACATCTCCTGGCCGAGCTGGGGTGGTCGCCACCGGAGGGCCAAGACGGGCTGCCCCGACAGGTGGCGGTGGAGGCGCCGGTGCTGGCCGTCGAGCTGCCCGAGGAGGCCCAGCGCACCCGCGACGAGGCGCTCTGGTCGCAGGGCGTGGAGGCCGCGGGGAGCCAACGGCTGGTGGCCGCCGCCGAGGCCTACGCGCGGGGCGACGACCGGGTCGCGCGCTCGCTGCTGTCCGGCGCGCGCTCGCTCTTCGCGCTCAGCGCCGACGCCCTGGCCGGCGAGGCCCGGGTCAGCACCCTGCAGCGCGACTTCGAGATGGCGGCGCCGCAGCAGCGGAAGTCCGGCGCGCTGCGCGAGAGCAGCAAGTCGCTGCAGAACTTCGGAGAGGCCAATGGTTACTGAGCAGAACTTCTGGCGACGGTTCTCCTTCGCCGCGCCGCCGCAGCAGCTGGCCTGGGTGACGGGCTTCGGCGCGCTGGGCGCAGCGCTGGTCGGCGGGGTATGGCTGGTGCTGACGGGCAGCGCGTCTCCCCACGTCGCGCTGGGCGGCGCGGCCATGAGCGCCCTGCTCTACGCGACGGACACCCCCAGGCTGTTCCGCGTCGTCGCCGCGACGCTCGCCCTGGCGTGGGCGCTCGCGCTCCCTGCGCACCTCCCGGTCAGCGCCTCACTGGGGTGCGTGCTGGCGCTGGGCGTGGGGCTGGCGTGGAGTCAACCGCGCTGGCCCGCGCGCGCCCTCGTGGTGCTGGCCACCGTCGCCGCCAGCACCTGGGCGCTGTGGGTGACGCAGGCCCTCTCCGCGCGCCACCTCGGCCACGCCCGGGTGCTGGGCCAGCTGGTGCCGCTGAGCTACGGGCTGTTCCTCGGCGTGGGCGCGTACCTAGGCGCGCTGCGGGTGGCGCCCGACGCCATCGAACCCGGCCTGCGTCGGATTCCCGGAGCGGCGGAGGCCTGGTCCCGGCTGCGCGCCTCCCTGCGCCGGCTCCCCGCTG
>CALNBU010000974.1 GCA_937875615.1 uncultured Archangium sp. | reverse complement strand
GGCGGGCGAACATGAACATCGCCTGGTTGATCAGCGCATCGCGATCGCTGCCCATCTGAGACGCCATCTCTTCGAAGGCGCCCCAGATGTGGTCTGCGATCTGAACTTTGCGGGCGGGGCGGCTGGACGGATCCATCATTGGATTGACTCGTAACCCTCTGTAGTCAGGCTGGCCGCAACCCTACCAGTCAAATGGGTACGGGCCAAACTCCTGTCTACTGTCGGCATTGGACCCCTCCCTGGCTGCCCCACCGGCCAGGCTGCAGCAGGTTGTGGGTGAACACCGCCAACCCATTGCTGGACGGCACCGCGGCATAGCTGGCCCACTGGTATTGGGGCACGGTGGAGTTGGAGACGGCCCGCGGAATGAAGCCCATGCCGAGGGCGGCGAAGAGCACCTGCTGCGCGGTGGCGGTGGTCTGCGCGGAGCAGCCCACCGCGTTGGCCACGTCGACCTCCACCCGGTAGGGAATCTGGTATCCGTTCACCGCCAGCACCACGTACGCGCCTTCTGGCCCGGGCAGCGTGGCCGGAGCGGTCAACGTGAAGGCCGACCGCGGCGCAAAGTGACCCAGCGCCGGATCATCGACCCGTCCGACGTACGCCGGCGCCACCTTGAAACGACGCTGGTAGTCGAGCGTCGCCCCCGGCGCCACCCGCCCCATGTACCCCTCCAGCGAACCCTCGACGACCAGCGGCTGAGCCCCCGCAGCGAGCACCGAGTAGAACGAGCGCTGCGCACACCCAGCGGGGGCCGCGTCGACCTCCACGAAGTCGTTGCCGCTGTTCACCACCGTGGCGCGAGCACACTCCGTCTCGCCGTCGGCCTCGAAGAAGCGCACCAGATCTCCTGCGGCCGCCAACCACCCCTGGCTCGCCACGAGGCGCACGCCGTCGGCCTCGCTGGTGGGCAACCCACGCAGCGTCGGGAGCAGTCCGTTGACGGTGACAGAGATGCTCTGGGTCTCCAGGTACCCGTCGAACACCGTGATCGCCCACTGCTGTGCCCCCACCACCGCCGTCACCTCGCGCCACGGCAAGGTGTGATCTCCTTCGACGAAGGGCGCCCGCGTCAGGGTGCCCGTCTGCTGTGTACCGATGGCGCTGCCGTCGGCCGCGAAGAAGCTCCAGAGCCCATCTTCCCGTTGCCCTGGCAACCGCAACGTCACCTGTTCGATGTCCGCGCGGCGGGCGTCGTAGTCGATGTCCAACCCCGTCTCCGGCTCGAAGAAGGCGACGACGCCGCTGGACGACGCGAACGCGCCGAGCTCCGCGAAGACCCGGTCTGCGGCGGTGAGCCCCACCCCGGCGTCCGAGACCGACTCCACCCCGGTGCGGGCCGCCCCGGCGGGTCCGATGCTCAAGCCCGTGATCAGCCCGGCGCCGGCCCGCAGCGGCACCATGGGCTGCCCCGAAAGGTCCGTCGAGCGGGCGAAGGCGCCGACGCCGCTGCTCACGTCGACGCTGAGCACCCCGCCACACACCTCCGGACCGCCGCAGAACTCCTCGTCGAGCACGCCGTAGAGCCGGACGTCGCCGTCGGCGCGCCACGAGAGCGCCAGGTCGCGCACCTGCCCGCCGAAGTCGAGCGGCGCGACCGCCCCGGTGCCAAGCTCCACCAGCGACGCGAAGCCAGCGCCGTCAGGACGGCGGGTCGCCAACGCGAGGCAGGGGCCGGTCGCGCAGAACGGCGCGCCATCGAAGGTGCGGGACGCGAGCGGCGGAACCACCTGCAGGGCCTTGATGGGCTCGCCGGAGAATGCGGCCAACTCGGTGAAGGTGACGCCCTGCTCCAGCTCCGCGACCAACGCGGCCTCATCGGTGGGCAGCGTCGCGCGCAACAGCCGGGCGGTGGCGCCGTCCCAGGTGGCGACGAAGAGCGCCGTGGTGGCGGGGAGCCGATGAGTCGCCACGTCGGCCTCGAACCACGCGGCCATCGCGGTGAGCGAGGCGGGCAGCGAGAGCCGCGGCTCGAAGCCCTTGAGCTGCCGCGCGCTCACCACCGACAACTCCGCCGAGCCGGTCCTCCCCGCGTAGACGTAGGCGCCGGTCACCCGCACCCGGCCGCGACCTTCATCCGCGGCCAGCAGGTTCGGTGCCTCGACCACCGGGATCGCCAACGTCTCCAACGGATTCGGCGCGCGCGCCCAGTCTCCGATGCTCGACACCCCGTCGCGGAAGGGCTCGAACACGCGCAGCTCGTTGGAGTCGGTGGAGGTGACGAAGACGTAGCCTGAAGGGAGCCCCGTAAACGAGCCGTCGGCCTCGAAGCGCGCCAGCGTGCCGTCCTCGGCGAAGCGGTCGACGAGCAGCAGATCCACCGGCCCCAACAGCGAGCCGGCGTTGGAGATCGCGTTCTGCTGACACGC
>CALNBU010000973.1 GCA_937875615.1 uncultured Archangium sp. | reverse complement strand
GTGGTTGGTCTCGCTGCCCTGCCTGGCCGGCACCCCCGACGAGTTCGCCTGCCGCCGCGGCGACCGTCAGGCCTGCGCGCGGGCCGGGCTGGACCTCATCGAGGCCGGGCGCGGCGGAGAGGTCCGGGCCTTCGTCGCCGCCCGGGCGCCGCTCAACGAGGGCTGTCGGCTCAAGGAGCCGGTGGCCTGCGCCGACCTCGGGTGGCTCGCCTTCTACGGGCACGGCGGGCGCGCCGACGTCGACCGCGCGCTGCAGCTCTACCAGAAGGCCTGTGAGCTCAAGCTGCCGCGCGGCTGCAACGACGCCGGCGCCGCGTACTTCGTGAAGAAGGACATGAAGCGGGCGGTGGCGGCCTTCTCCAGCGCCTGCGCGCAGGGCGACGGCGGCGGCTGTCGCAACCTCGGCACGCACCATCGCGAGGGCCAGGGCGTGGCGAAGAGCGCGTCACGCGCCCGAGAGCTGTTTCTCCAGGGCTGCGAGCACGACGACGCGGAGGCCTGCTTCAACCTGGCCTGGATGTGGGCCCGGGGCGAGGGCGGGGGGCGCGACGTGCGCCGCGCGGTGAAGCACTACCAGGCCGCGTGCGACGGAGACTTCCACGCCGCCTGCCGCAACCTGGCGCTGCTCTACATCGAGGCCGACGGAATCCCCCAGGACTACGCCGCCGCGCGCCGGCTGCTGCGACAGGGCTGCGACGCGGACCAGGGCGACGCCTGCTACGACCTGGCGGTGATGTACGAGAGCGGAGAGGGCGCCAGCCGCAGCCCCGCCCGGGCCCGGCCGCTGTACCAGCGCGCCTGCGAGCTCGGCTACGCCGACGGCTGCGGGCACGACTGACCGCCTCAGTGCTTGAGCACGGAGTGGCCCGCGGTGCCCTCCATGCCGTGCGACATCAGGAACGAGAAGAGCGGGAAGTTCTCGGTCTTGGAGCCCCCGATGCACTCGAAGTTCCAGGCCTGGCTGTTGGGCGACTCCAGGTCGGGCGAGGCCTGCACGAAGAGCACCTCGCTGCGCTCGATGACCACCTCGCCGGCGAGCTGCTTCCCGACGATGCACTGCACCACCGCGCGCCCATCGTCTTCGTCGAAGAAGTCCCAGTGCGCCAGCTCGTGGTCCATCAACATCACCTCGGGCGTGCCCACCCGCAGCAGGCAGTTGCGGTGCTCCGAGAGCCAGCGCCAGAAAACATCGAAGGTCAGCGGAGCAGAAGAGACGGCGGCGGGAGGCATGGCAGTTGCCCCTTTACCAATTGTGCGACCGCGGGGAAGCTGTCGCGCGTGCTGAGCCTCGCGCTGTGCCTGCTGCTCTCAGACGTCTCTGCACCCACGCCCGCACCGGGCGCCGTCGAGCCCCCGGCGGTGCCCACCTTCGACGCCCTGCCGGAGCCGCCGCGCATCGCCGACGACGGCCGGGTGCAGCGCTTCCTCGGCGCGCTCGCCGGCGGCGCGGTGGGCTTGGGCGCGATGCTGGCCCCGATGCCGCTCTTCGACGACCCGGCGTCCTGCGGCGGCTTCGGCAGCTGCGGCAACGGGGGGCACGCGCTGATGCTGGGGCTGGCGCCGCTGGTGTCGGTGGTGGGCGCCTGGCTGGGGTGGATGCTCGGCGGCGGCACCAGCACGCCGTTGGTGGCGGCGGTGGCCATTCCGCTGGCGGGGCTGCTCACCCTGGCGCTGCTGGGGGTGACGGCGAACGGGCAGCGCGACACGCTGGTGCCCACGCTGCCGGTGCTCATCGCCGGAGGCGCCGCGCTGGTGGGGAGCGCCGCCCTCGCCATGGACGCCCGGCAGCAGCAGCTCGCGGGGCTCGGCAACGCCGGGGGCTGGGCCAGCGCCTCCGCCGGCCGGCTGGCCCTCACCTCGCTCGTCTCGCTGCTGACCATCGGCGCCAGCGCGGCGGCCACGGCGCTCTCCTCCATCGGGCTCTTCTTCGGCTCGGGGGTGGGACTGGTGATGCCCTTCGTGGTGGGCGGAGCGCTCAGCCTGGCCTCCGCGGCCACCGTCTTCGCCGTCCACCGGGCCCTGGGCGGCCAGGGCACCTTCCGCAGCGCCCTGTTGGGCATGGGCCTGGCGGTCACCGCGGCCGGCGGCGCCCTGGGCCTCTTCTTCGCGTCGACGCCCGCCGGCCTCACCGGCTTCGGGCCGCGCGACGGCACCGCGCTCATCTCGATGATTTCGGTGATGTCCATCGCCGCGCTCCTGGTGCCTGCCCTGGCCCTCGAGTGGAGCCACACCGAGACGGTGAAGCGCCGCCTGCCCTCCATGAGCTTCGGCGCCGCGCCGCTGCGGGAGGGTGGCATGGTGTCGGCGGCGATGCGCTTCTGACGAACGGGCGGTGTCCTGCGCCGGGAGCGGCCGGGTAGAATGAGGCCATGTCGCTCCTGCTCCTGCTGGCCCTGGCCGCGACGCCCCACCCCTGGGAGTCGCTGAGCGCCGCCGAGCGTCGGGCGAAGCTCGAGAAGCTGTCCCACGAGGAGCTGGAGACCATGCTGCGCGAGACGCCGCCGGCGGCGCTGCTGCGGCTGAGCGAGAAGACCATCGCCGCGCTGGGCCCCTACGAGTACCTGATGGTGAAGCAGGAGCGGGTGCGGGGCACGCTGCTGCCGGAGCAGACCATCCGCACCACCATCCGCGAGTCGCCCAGCGCCATCCGCCTCGACTTCCTCAAGGGGCCGGGGGCGGGCCGCAGGGTCATCTACAACGCGTCGGTGAAGACCGCGGAGTTCAAGGTGCGCGAGGCCGGCTTCCTCGCCTTCCTCCCGGTGTGGCTGCCGCTCGACTCGCCGATGGCGAAGAGCGACAGCAACCGGACGGTGGTGGAGGCGGGCCTGGGCACCCTGGTGCGGCGGCTGGCGCGCGAGCAGGGCAGGGCCGAAGGCAGCGTCACCATCACCCACGAGGGCTGGCGCGGGAAAGACGAGTTCTGCTCCGTCTACGCGCTGCCCGACGGCGGCCGGGGCTTCGACCACGCCAGGACGCGCGTCTGCGTCAACCCGCGGGCGGGCGTGCCCACCCTGGTGGAGGGCTTCGACGACCGGGGCACGATGCTGGAGCGCTACGCCTTCTCGGGGGTGAAGGCGGTGACGCCCGGGCCCGCCACCTTCGACCCGGAGAAGGGGCTGTAGGTCTTCAGCGCGCGGTGCCCAGGTACACCACGTGGCGCAGGCCGCCGTGGCCGGGGCGCTCCACCCGCACCTCGAAGCCGTGCTTCTCCAGGCGCTTCACGTAGGCCTCGTCGAAGGCCTCTCCCCACACCCCGAAGACGCCGCCGCGGTGCAGGGCGCGCCGGGCCGCGGCGCAGGCGCCGTCACCGTAGAGCGGGTCATCCCGCTTCGTGTCGGCGCCGGGGCCCACGTAGAGGTCCAGCACCACCGCGTCGTACTTCGGGCCCTCCTTCAGCAGGCGGAGGACGTCGAGGAAGCGGAGCTGCACGCGCGCGTCGGCGGTGGCGTGGTCGGTGAGCGGCGCCAGCGGCCCGTCGCACCACCCGGCCACCACCTCGTTGAGCTCCGCCACCGTCACCCGCGCGCCGGGGGGCAGCGCGTCGAGGACCGCGCGCAACGTGAAGCCCATGCCCAGCCCGCCCACCAGCACCTTCGGCGCGGCGTGGGTGGCGAGGCCGGCGCAGGCCGCGCGGCCCAGCACCACCTCGCTCATGTGCGCGGCGCTGGTCATCAGCACCCGCCCGTCGACGGTGATGAGGAAGTCCTTCGGGCCGCGGCTCTTCAGCGCCAGCACCCCGTCGGGCGTCTCCACCGAGTCGAGCGTGCGGAGCGGCTTCACGCGCTGCCGAGCTTCTCGGAGAGCTGGCCCAGCTCCAGCTGGAGCTGCGCGTCGTTGGTCTTGAGGGTGTCGATTTTTTCGACGCTGGCCATGACGGTGGTGTGGTCGCGGTTGAAGCGCTTGCCGATTTCAGGGAACGAGTCGGCGGTCATGGTGCGGCACAGGTACATGGCC
>CALNBU010000972.1 GCA_937875615.1 uncultured Archangium sp. | reverse complement strand
CAGCCGCCCGTCGGTGGACCGCTCGACGAGGTCGATGGAGCCGCGCACCGTGATGCCCTCCGTCAGCTGCACCGGCTCGGGGGTGCTGCGCGGATCTCTCGTGGCCTCGTCGCGGTTGGGCAACCCGAAGGACAGCTCGAACAGCGCCGGCTTCCACACCGCGTCGTCCGCCACCCGCTTGAGCCACTCCCGCAGGTCCGCCTCCAGGGTGGCCACGCCGTCGAGCCACACCCGCTCGATGGCCGGCTTGAACTCGTCGTACACCTGCGCTGCCACCGTCTGCACCACCCCGCGCAGGCGACGTTGCGCCTCGGCCAACGTGTCGGGGGTCAGCGTCACGCCCTCGGCGCGCAGCGCGGCGAGCAGCTGGTACTGCACCTCGTGCGCCATGCTGCCCTTCTCCAGCGGGCCCAGCTCCTCCAGCTCACCGGGAATCTCCAGCGGCGAGAGCCGGGCCAGGGCCGAGAGGTAGAAACGGTAGGGGCACGCCGCGTACTGCTCCAGCGAGGTGGGGCTGAAGGGCCGCGCCGAGAGCTGATGGGCCTCCAGCGCTGCCCGCCCGGCCTCCCCGGGCTTCACCAGCCCGTCATTGGGCGTGAGCGCGCTCTGGTGCCACCGCGCGAAGCGGGCGCGGAGCGCGCGGGCCAGGTGCGGGTTGGCCTTCACCAGGTACCGGCCGCGGCCCTTCACCGGCCCCTGGGCGTGGAGGATGCCGTCGAGGACCGCGAGGTCGAACTCGGCGTCGTCGATGGCCTGCGCGGGGTGCTCCGGTGCGGGCCACGCGAGGCGCACCCGCGACGCGCCCTCGGCCTGCCGCTGCAAGGTCTCGAAGTCGGGGAGCCGCCCCTGCGCCGCGCGGGCCGCCTCCAGCGCGTAGAAAGACGGCACCCGCGGCCGCGCGTTCTCGGCGTCGATGCGCGGGTACGACAGCACCGCGCGGACCCGGGCTGCGCCGGCGGCCAGCTGCAGCGCGTGGCGCTCGGCGGCGACGCGCTGCCAGGCGACCTGCACGTCGCCGAGCCCGAGCGGCACCTCGGGCGTCACGCCGGTCGGGCAGCAGCGGGTCTTCCCGGAGCTTCTGCGGAAAGACGCGCTCGGCGAGGCCGGGCACGAAGACGGTGTCGAAACACAGGCCGCGCGCCGACTCCACCGGCCCCACGAAGAGGTGGCCATGGCGTCGCCCGCTGGGCGCCTCCGTCACCTCGGAGAGCCGCCGCGCCAGCACCGCGCGCACCTCGGGCAACGACACCGGCCCCACCGGGTCCATCACCGAGAGCTCGCTCAACACCGCCAGCACCCGCGCCGGGTACTTGAGCGCCCGCGTGGCGAGCGAGGTGAGCGCCTCGCGCCACTGCCGCCAGGGCGCCGACGCCGGCAGCGCCTGGAGGACGTCCAGCAGCGGCAAGGCGAAGCGCTCCAGCGCGTCGAGCTGCGCGAGCTCCTGCGTCAACCGCTGCCGCTGCCCCTCGGTGGCGGTGGGGTTCTGCAGGCCCTTCGCGCGCGCGGCCCGCACTCCAGCGAGGCGACGGCGCCAGCGGTCGGCGCCGCCGATGACCGCGGCCTCGATGATGAGCTTCTCCCAGCGCCGGGGCGCGCGGAGCTGCCCCAGCACCGCCGGCGCCTCCACGTCGTGCACCACCTCTTCCGGAGGAGGAGGCGGCGGCTCGACGCGCTGCAACAACACCTCGCTGGCCTCGGGGGCGACGAAGGTGTCGGTGGGGGGCGGCGGCGCGCCCGCGTCGTCCGGCGAAGGCACCTGCGCGAGCGAGAGGTACTCACTGAAGCGCCGCGCCGACAGGCCCTCTTCGGCGCACAGCAACAGTGCCATCAACGCCCGCCCCGCCGGGTCCGGGCGCGGCGCACCCGACGAGAACCACGCCGGAATCCCCGCCCGCCGGAGCGCGTCTTCCAGCGGCGCGCGGTACGGCCCCGGGCTGCGCAGCAACACCGCCATGTCGTCGAAGCGCACGCCCTCTCTCGCGCGCTCCAGCACCCGCCGGGCAATCTCCACGCACTCCCGCGTCTCGCCGGGGGCCGAGAAGAAGGGCAGCGCGGCGCCGACCTCGTCCTCCTGGCCGGCGCCGAAGAGG
>CALNBU010000971.1 GCA_937875615.1 uncultured Archangium sp. | reverse complement strand
GCTCCTGGCCGTGCAGGGCCTCACCTTCGGGCTCCGGCTGCTGGTGGTGCTGGTGGGCGCCTTCGCCGTGCGCCAGTCGGGCGGCTCGCCGGTGCCCTTCGTCATCGCCTTCTTCGTCGTCGCTTCCGCGCAACAGTTTCTCGAAGCCCGCAGCCTCCTGGCCGCGCGCCCCAGGGTCCCCACGTCATGATGCGTCTCGCTCTCGTCCTCGCTGCCCTCTCTCTCCCCGCCCTGGCGTCTGGCGACGCGCACGGTGAAGGCCCGGTCGACAAGAAGAAGGAGACCGTCGACTTCGTGCTCCACCACGTCGCCGACAGCGACGAGTTCGAGTACGAGCTCCCCTTCCCTCCGTACCACCTGCCCGCCATCAACCTGGCGCAGACCTTCGACTTCCTGGTGTTCGGGTCGAGGGAGGCGTGCGGCGGGCACGCCAGCCCCGCCTTCGCGGCCTTCCCCTCGCTCGAGGGCTTCGTGCACGGCTGCTACGACCTGCGGCCCACCAAGGCGGTGCTGATGCTGTGGTTCGGCGCGGCGGGCCTCTTCGCGCTGCTGTTCTTCGGGCGTCGGCGCGACCAGAACGGCGTGCCCCGTGGGCTGCTGGGCCACATCGGCGAGTCGGTGGCGCTCTTCGTGCGCGACGAAATCGCGGTGCCCAACATCGGGAAGGAAGAGAGCAAGCGCTACCTCCCCTTCCTCTTCACGCTCTTCTTCTTCCTCTGGGCGGTGAACTGGCTGTCGCTGATTCCCGGCTTCTTCACCGGCACCGCGGTCATCACCGTCACCGCCGCGCTGGCCATCATCACCTTCGTGCTGACGCAGGTGGCGGCCATCCGCGCCGCGGGGCTGGGCGGCTACCTCGCGCACCTCACCGGCGGCGTGCCCTGGCCGCTGTGGCCCATCATGATTCCAGTGGAGGTGCTGGGCCTCTTCACCAAGCCCTTCGCGCTGCTGATTCGTCTCTTCGCCAACATGCTGGCCGGCCACATGGTCATCTTCTTCCTGCTGGCGCTCATCTTCATGTGGACGCCGGGCGCGGCCGCCATCTCGGTGCCGCTGAGCATCGCGGTGTACGTGCTGGAGCTCTTCGTCGGCATGCTGCAGGCGTACCTCTTCACCCTGCTCACCGCGCTCTTCATCGGCCAGGGCGTGGCCATGGGTCACCACGGCCACGACGACGCGCACGCCGAAGGGGCGCACCACTGACTTTCAACGGAACCCAGGCGGGTGAAGTCGCGCCCGTGTGGAGGTAGTCAAACAGGGCAGTTCAACGACCCCCCCTCGAAAGCGGGTCACAACCAGGAAAGTAGAAGCACCATGAACCTCACCTCTGCAGCATTCGCGTACCTCGGCGCCGGCATCGGCGCTGGTCTGGCCATCATCGGCGCCGCCAGCGGCATCGGGAAGCTGGCCGCCTCCGGCCTCGAGGGCATCGCCCGCCAGCCCTCCGCGGCCGGCGACATCCGCGGCGCGCTCATCATCGCCGCCGGCCTCATCGAAGGCGCGACCTTCTTCGCGCTCGTCATCACCATCCTGCTGGCGACCAAGTAATTTCTCAGCACCTGACGCGCTCCCTTCGACCGGAGGGAGCGCGCCAGCGCCGTACCTCTCTTCATCTTCCCGAGACTTTCATGAACTCGCTGCTGCTCGCCTCGAACGCCTTCACCGACGTCAAGCCCGGCCTCATCATCTGGACCTGGATTACCTTCCTCATCGTGGCGGTCCTGCTCAAGAAGTTCGCCTGGGGGCCGCTGCTGTCCGCCGTCGAGGGCCGCGAGAAGGCCATCGTCGACGCCATCGACAGCGCCAAGCGTGAGCGCGCCGAGGCCGAGAAGCTGCTGGCCGAGCAGAAGACGGCCATCGCCGCCGGGCTTCCCCGGGTCGAAGGAGGACAAGGGGCAGGAGGCCGCGGAGGCCGTGCGCAAGACGCAGGCCGACATGGAGAAGTTCCGCGAGGAGCTGATGACCAGGGCCCGCACCGAGGCCGAGGCGCTGAAGGCCGACGCGCAGCGCGCCATCGCCGACGAGCGCGCCCGCGCCGTGGCCGACATCAAGGGCGAGGCCGTGAAGCTGTCCATCGCCATCGCCGAGAAGCTGCTGGCCGAGAAGCTGGACGACGCGAAGCACCAGCAGCTGGCGACGCAGTTCATCGCCGACCTGGGCAAGAAGCAGTCGCCCTCGGCCTGAGCCGACCTCTTTTCAGGGTGCCTTTCAAAGAGCCTCTCCCGCACACCGGGAGGGGCTCTTTCGTACAGCGCTGGCAGTCCGGAGAGCGGCTCCGCCGCCGCGCGCGAGCTCGGACGCCCAGCCGAGGGGCCGCGTCAGCCGCACCAACCGCGCGCGTTCTCGAAGAAGCGCAGCCACGGCGAGTCGTCGCCCCACCCGCGCGGATGCCACGAGAGCTGCGCGGTGCGCACCACGCGCTCCGGGTGCGGCATGAGGATGGTGGCGCGCCCGTCGGTCGAGGTCAGCGCGGTGACGCCCGCCCTCGAGCCGTTGGGGTTGAGCGGGTAGCGCTCGGTGGGCGCGAAGGCGGCGTCGACGAAGCGCGCGGCGACGGCGAAGTCTTCACGGCCGTCGGCCTCCACCCGGCCCTCGCCGTGCGCCACGGCCACCGGCAACACGCTGCCCTCCATGCCGGCGAAGAAAATCGACGGCGACGCCTCGACCTTCACCATCGAGAGCCTCGCCTCGAACTGCTCGCTGCGGTTGCGCACGAAGCGGGGCCAGGCCTCGGCGCCGGGAATCAACGCCTTGAGCTGCGAGAGCATCTGGCAGCCGTTGCACACCCCCAGGCTGAAGGTGTCGGGCCGCGCGAAGAAGGCCTCGAACTGCGCGCGCGCGCGGAGGTTGAAGAGCGCCGACTTCGCCCAGCCGCCGCTCGGCGTAGGAGAACCCGCCGCAGGCCGCCAGCCCACGGAACCCGGCGAGGTCCACCCGGCCCTCGAGCAGGTCGCTCATGTGCACGTCGACGGCGGTGAAGCCCGCGCGGGTGAAGGCCCACGCCATCTCCACCTGCCCGTTGACGCCCTGCTCCCGGAGGATGGCCACCTTCGGGCGCGCCGACGGCACCGGGCGCGGTGCGGGGTCGAAGGTCAGCTTCGCGGACAGCCCGGGGAAGTCGGGGTCGAGGCGCAGCGCCTGCTCTTCATCGGCGCAGGCCTCGTCGTCGCGCAGGCGCTGGAGGCGCCAGGAGGTGTCGCTCCACAGCGCCCGCAACGCGGTGCGCGTCGAGGAGAAGGCCCCGCTCACGTCGATGACCTCGTCCGGGCGGGGCGCGCCGATGGTGCGGGCCGCCACCCCCGCCTGCCGCGCGCGCGCCAGCACCACCTCGACGTCGGCCTCGCGCACCTGCAGCACCGCGCCCAGCTCTTCCGAGAAGAGCGCCGCCATCAGCGCCTCGCCCTGCTCCGGCAACGTCAACGTCAGGCCGCAGCGCGCGGCGAAGGCCATCTCCAGGGCCGTCACCAGCAGGCCGCCGTCGGAGCGGTCGTGGTACGCCAGCGCCACGCCCTCCTGGTTGAGCGCCTGCACCAGCGCGAAGAAGCCCTTGAGCGCCTCGGGTGAGTCCACGTCGGGCGTCGCCTCGCCCACGGCGTTGAAGACCTGCGCGAGCGCGCTGCCGCCCAGCCGGTTCTTCCCGCCGCCGAGGTCCAACAGCACCAGCGCGGTGGGCCCCAACTCGAGGCGCAGCTCCGGCGTCAGCGTCTTGCGCACGTCGGTGACGGTGGCGAAGGCGCTGGCCACCAGCGACACCGGGGCGCTGACCGCGCCGCCCTCCCACACGGTGCGCATCGACATGGAGTCCTTGCCCACGGGGATGGCGATGCCCAGCGCGGGGCACAGCTGCGCGCCCACCGCCTGCACCGCGTCGTACAGCCGCGCGTCTTCTCCGGGCGCGCCGGCCGCGGCCATCCAGTTGGCGGACAACTTCACGTCGCCCAGCTTCTCCACCCGCGCCGCGGCGAGGCTGGTGAGCGCCTCGCCCACCGCCATGCGCGCCGAGGCGGCGGCGTTCAGCACCGCCACCGGCGGGCGCTCACCCACCGCGAAGGCCTCGCCGTGGGTGACGTCGTAGCTGGCCTGGGTGACGGCCACGTCGGCCACCGGCACCTGCAGCGGCCCCACCAGCTGATCTCTCGCCACCAGGCCGGTGACGCTGCGGTCGCCGATGGTGACGAGGAAGGACTTGTCGCCCACCGTCGGCAGCAGCAGCACCCGGCGCACCGCCTCCGCCAGCGAGCGCCCGGGCAGCGGCGCGCCCACCGTCGGCAGCCGCTGCACGTCGCGCGTCATGCGCGGCGGCTTGCCCAGCAGCACCTCCAGCGGGAGGTCGATGGGCGTGTTGTCGAAGTGCGCGTCGTCCACCCGGAGCCAGCCCTCGCCGGTGGCGTGGCCCGGACTACGATCTGGGTCATGACCGCCCCGACGC
>CALNBU010000970.1 GCA_937875615.1 uncultured Archangium sp. | reverse complement strand
GGCCGCCGGCGTGAAGAGCGGCTCCATCGGCATCATCAACGTCAACGCCGCCACGATAGAAGACCGCTCGAATATCCGCCTGCGCGTGTGGGAACGCGGCGCGGGGCTCACGCAGAGCACCGAAGCCGAGCGCGCGGCGCGAGAGGTGACCGACTTCGCGGCGGACATCCGCGGGTTGCCGCGCGAGGAGCTCATCCGCACCACCACCGCCATCGACATCGAAGCGGCGAACACCTCCACCATCGACCCCAACAACCTCCCCGCCGACGGCGTGGCGGGCACCGACACGCGCGGCGACAACGACGGCCTCTACCAGCGCTGGGAAGACACCTGTGGACCGACCACGGCCCAGCTGACGCGCGCCGAGGCCGACCCCGTCTTCGCGCGCCAGCTCCACCGCGACGGCATCGGCAACCCCGACGCCACCGACCCCACCGGACAGCAGCAGATCGACACGCTCCGCCGCCCGCGCTTCTTCGACGCCTCCAGCAACGAGGTGTTCCCGACGGCCGCGGAGGTCCGCGCCTGGGAGGCCGACAACACCCGCATGCCCGCGGGCGCAGACAGCGTGGAGGTGGGCGAGTCCTCCACCCGGAGAGCGACCCAGGCCGCCGAGCGCACCGAGGCCGCCATCAGCGCCTCCGGGCTGCCCGAGTTCGCCCAGCGCGCGCTGCGCCGGCAGCTGGACGGCGAAGAGCTGGGCTTCATCGACCGCACCGTCGCCAACTACGCCCTGGCGCAGGTGCGCGAGCAGAACGGCGGCAACCCCACCGCCGACGAGGTGCGCTGGATGCAGACCGAGCGGAACGGCAGCAACGGCATGCGCCTCGACCCCGCGCTGCACGACATCGCCACCCCGGCCACCAACCACCGCTACGACGCCCGCTGGGTGAACAACGACCTGGGCGCGCACCTGGGCGACGTCGACACCCGTCTCCGCGATGGCCAGGATGTCCCCTTCCGTGTGTCGAACGCGGGCAACACCGGCGGACACTTCATGTTGATGAGCGACGTGCGCGGTGAGGCCCCCGACCGTCAGTACCTCGTCTCCGACCCGTACTCCGGCCGCACCGCGTGGGTCAGCGAGGGTGAGATGACCGACACCAGCAACGACTGGCTCAGCCGGCGCTTCGACATCGGCTGGGACCGCGTCAGCCACATCTACCCCGAGCAGTGACGTCGCTCCTCACCATGGCCCTCGCCGCCACCCTCACCTGGCAACAGCTCGCGGGAGACTCCGCCGCCGTGGAGCAACGCCTGCAACGACTCGCCGCCCCGCGGCGCGCGCAGGTGGAGGCCGTTCTGGAGCAGATGGCGCAGCAGCCGGCCA
>CALNBU010000969.1 GCA_937875615.1 uncultured Archangium sp. | reverse complement strand
GTTGCGACCGTCGACGAGGCCGAGAGACAGCGCCATCGTCTCGGGCAGCGACGCCAGCACCTGCGCCAGCTGGCCCTCGCCGCGGACCAGGTCGAGGTGCAGCGCCTCGAAGCCGCTCCTGGTGACCAGCCCGACGTTCTCCCCGAGCGCGCCGAAGTAGGTGGTCAGCGTCACCGCCGGGCGCTTCGGCACGCGGGCCAGGCGGGCGAAGGCCTGCTCGAAGGCGGCGCGCGTCCCCTCGTCGGTGTCGAGCACCAGCGTAGGCTCATCGAGCTGCACGGCGGGCACGCCGGCTGCGCCGAGCTGCGCGAGGAGCTGCGCGTACACCTCGAGCAGCGGCGTCAGAAGCTCCAGCGTGGAGCCGCCGTCGACGCGCTTGGCCACCTTGAGGAAGCTCACCGGGCCCAGGACCACCGGGCGGGTGACCAGCCCCAGCTTCCTCGCCTCGTGGAAGTCCGCCAGCAGCTCGCTCGCGTCCAGCGCGAACACCTGGCGCGCCTCCAGTTCGGGCACCAGCGAGTGGTAGTTGGTGTCGAACCACTTGGTCATCTCCAGCGCGCGGAGGTCGAAGCCGTCGCGCTGCAGTCCGCGGGCCATGGCGAAGGTGCGGCTCATCCGCGAGGGGAGCGCGCGGTACCGTTCGGGGACCGCCCCCACCAGGAGCGCGGTGTCGAGGACGTGGTCGTACAGCGAGAAGTCTCCGCTGGGCACCTCGTCGATGCCGGCCTCCCGCATCGCCAGCCAGTGGCGCGCGCGCAGCGTCTGCGCGACCTCGATGACCTCCGCCTCGTCGGCGTGGCCGGCCCAGTGACGCTCGATGACGCGCTTGAGCTCGCGGTCTGCGCCGATGCGGGGGAACCCCAGGATGCTGCTCTTGAGTGCTGCCATGTGTTGCCTGCCTTCTTCCGATGATGCCGACGAAGCATCGGTGGTCGACCGGAAGACACGAGGCAGGCGTGGGTATGACGAGACACGGGGGTCGCGCCACCCGCGCGCCCCCCTCGGGGCTTCAGGTCATCAGCCGTCGCCCGGTGTCTCCCGGGAGGCGGGTGGTGGCAGGTCTTCGGACTTACGAGCGCACGCCTTCGCCTACTTTCCGCCGCTTCCCAGCCCGTGAGGGCCAGTGCTGTATGGCGGATTTCGTTCTCGCTTACCGCTGCGGGGCAGTCCCGGATTCACGCCGGGTTCCCTTTTCAGCCGACGGTTGCAACGCCGTCAGCACCATCACGAGGCGGGCTATAGTCAGGGACCGGCGCGGGCAGCAAGGGCCAGCGCGCGCCGGCGCGGCTTCAGAAGGCGGCGTCGAGGGTCACCTCGCCGGTGACGCCCACCTGGTAGGCCGACACGCGTCGCTCGAAGAAGTTGGCCAGCTCCTGGACGTCCTGCAGGTCCATGAACGAGAACGGGTTCTTCGCGTGGTAGCGCCGCGGCAGCCCCAGGGTGGTGAGCCGCTGGTCGGCGCAGAACTCCAGGTAGGTGCGCACGTCGCGCACGGAGAGGCCGGCCACGCCGCCGCCCAGCAGATCCTCCGCGAACTGCGTCTCGCAGGCGATGGCCTCGTCGATCATCTCCGCGACCTGCGCCAGCAGCGCGGCGTCGAACAGCTCCGGCTCCTCGGCGCGCACCGTCTTCACCACCTCGAAGGCGAAGGCCATGTGGGCGCTCTCGTCGCGGAAGACCCAGTTGGTGCCGGCGGCCAGCCCGTGCAGGAGCCCGCGCGAGCGCAGGAAGTACACGTAGGCGAAGGCGCCGAAGAAGAAGAGGCCCTCGACGCAGGCGGCGAAGCAGATGAGGTTGAGCAGGAACTGCTGTCGGTGCGCGCGGGTCTCCAGGCGCTCGAGCGACTGGATGGAGTCGAGCCACTTCATGCAGAAGGCCGCCTTCTGCGAAATGGAGGGGATGTTCTCGATGGCGGCGAAGGCGCGGTGCCGGTCAGCGGGGTCCGGCACGTAGGTGTCGAGCAGCGTGAGGTAGAACTGCACGTGCAGCGCCTCCTCGTAGAGCTGTCGGGACAGGTACATGCGCGCCTCGGGCGCGTTGAGGTGCTTGTAGAGGTTCAACACCAGGTTGTTGGCGACGATGGAGTCGCCGGTGGCGAAGAAGGCCACCAGCCGCTCCACCAGGTGGCGCTCCGCGGGCGACATCTTCTGGTTCAGGTCGCGGGTGTCGGTGGCGAAGTCGACCTCCTCCACCGTCCACGTGTTCTTGATGCCCGCGCGGTACATCTCGAAGAACTTCGGGTACGCCATGGGCCGCAGGGTGAGGCACAGGCCGGGGTCGAGCAGCCGGGCGGGGCGGGTGACGGCGCTCACTGGCAGGCCTCGCAGCTCTCGGGGTTCTCCAGCGAGCAGGCCACCGCGTCGACGCCGGTCACCGGCGGAGCGGTCACCGTGGCCTTGGCGATGCGCGTCGCCGGGCGCGAGCGCAGGTAGTAGGTGGTCTTGAGGCCCTTCTTCCAGGCGTAGAAGTACATCGACGAGAGCTGGCCGATGTTGGGGCTCTCGGAGAAGAGGTTGAGCGACTGGCTCTGGTCGATGAAGGCGCCGCGGTCGGCGGCCATGTCGATGAGCGCGCGCATCGGGAGCTCCCAGGCGGTGCGGTAGACCAGGCGAAGCGCCTCGGGCAGCTCGCCCAGGCCCTGCACCGAGCCCTCGGCCAGCTTCAGCCTGGCGCGGGTCGACTCATTCCACAGCCCGAGGCCCTTGAGCTCGCTCACCAGGTACCGGTTGACCTGGAGGAAGTCGCCCGAGAGCGTCTCGCGCTTGAAGAGGTTCGACACCTGCGGCTCGATGCACTCGTAGCAGCCGGCGATGGAGGCGATGGTGGCGGTGGGGGCGACGGCGCACAGCAGCGAGTTGCGCAGGCCGTGCTTCGCCACGTGGCGTCGCAGCAGCGCCCAGCGCTCGCCGTCTTCGGGCGTCACGCCCCAGGCGTCGAACTGCAGCTCGCCGCGCGCGGCCCGGGTCTCGGGGAAGGCCGGGTGCGCGCCGTGCTCGCTGGCGAGGTCCGCCGAGGTCGACAGCGCATGGAAGTAGACCTCCTCGGAGATGCGCTTCGAGAGCGAGCGCGCCTCGTCGGAGTCGAAGGGCAACTTGAGCTGGAAGAAGACGTCTTGCAGGCCCATCAGGCCCAGGCCCACCGGGCGCCAGCGGAGGTTGGAGTCGCGGGTGGAGGCGATGGGGTAGTAGTTGAGGTCGATGACCCGGTCGAGCTGACGCACGGCGCTGCGCACGGTGTGGCCGAGCTTCTCGAAGTCGAAGCGAAGGCGCCCATCGAGCGAGGTGAGGTGCCTGCCCAGGTTGATGGAGCCCAGGTTGCACACCGCCGTTTCTCCGGCGGAGGTCACCTCGAGGATCTCGGTGCACAGGTTCGAGAGGTGCACGGTGCGGCCGGGCAGCGCGGTCTGGTTGCAGGCGAGGTTCGACTTGTCCTTGAAGGTCATCCAGCCGTTGCCGGTCTGGGCGAGGGTGCGCATCATCCGCGCGTAGAGCTCACGCGCCTTCACCGTCTTCACCGCCAGCCCCTGCGCCTCGGCCTCTTCGTAGCGGCGCTCGAAGTCGGCGCCGTAGAGGTCGGGCAGCTCGGGCACCACCTTGGGGTCGAAGAGGCTCCAGGGCGCGTCGGCCTCGACCCGGCGCATGAAGAGATCCGGCACCCAGTTGGCGAGGTTCAGGTTGTGCGTGCGCGCGGCCTCGTCGCCGGTGTTGTCGCGGAGCTCGAGGAAGCTCTCCACGTCGGCGTGCCACGGCTCCAGGTACACGCAGCAGGCGCCCTTGCGCTTGCCGCCCTGGTTCACCGCCGCCACCGAGGCGTCGAGGGTCTTGAGCCAGGGCACGATGCCGTTGGAGTGCCCGTTGGTGCTGGTGATGAGCGAGCCCCGGCTGCGCACGCGGTGCCAGGCCATGCCGATGCCGCCGGAGAACTTGGAGAGCATGGCCACGTCGGCGTAGCGCCGGTAGATGTCCTCGAGCTGGTCCTGCGGCGAGTCGAGGAGGAAGCAGCTGGAGAGCTGCTCGTGGCGGGTGCCGGAGTTGAACAGCGTGGGCGAGCTGGGGAGGTACTCGAGCGCCGACATCAGCCGGTACAGCTCCAGGGCCTCGGGCACCGTCTGAGACAGCGCGCAGGCCACGCGCATGAAGAACTGCTGCGGCGTCTCGATGACCAGCCGCGTCTGCGGGTGCTTGAGCAGGTAGCGGTCGTAGAGCGTGCGCAGCCCGAAGTACTCGAACTCCAGGTCCCGCTGCGGAGCGATGGCGTCGTTCAGCTTGCGCGCGTTGTCGGCCACGAAGGTGGCGAGGCGCTCGTTGACCAGCCCCAGCCGCTGCCCGGTGGCGACGGACTGCGAGAAGGCGTGGATCTCCTGGTTGCGCACCTCCTTCTCGACGCAGGTGGCGAGCAGGCGCGCGGCCAGGCGGGCGTACTGGGGCTCCTCGACGATGAGGTCGGCGGCGGCCTGGATGGAGAGCTGGTCGAGCTCCCGGGTGGTGGCGCCGTCGTACAGGCCGCTGATGGTGCGCGTGGCCACCCGCATCGCGTCGACGTCGGGGAGCCCCACACAGCTGCGGTTGACGGCGCGGACGATCTTGTTCAGGTCGACCGGCTCGCTGGAGCCGTTGCGCTTCTTCACCCGCATGGTGGTCTGCGGCTGCGCGTCTTCGGCGTGGGGTGCGGGCGGCGGCACCGCGTCGTCCGGTCTCCCGGTCATCTTGTCCTGCTGCATGTGGGTCCTCCTCCCGGTGGCGGGCGGTTCCGAAGGGCCACCCGTGCTGCGCACCCGCGAGGAAGAGAGGAGAACAGACCGAACGCGACGCGACGCCGCCTTCGCCTGCCGACCTTCGCCCCCGCGGGCGACTGGAAACACAACTCCAGAGTCGAGCGGGCGCCGGCTGTCTCTCCAGCGCCCGGCGTTGGCAGGTCTTCGGGCTCGTGAGCGCACTGCGCCGCCTACCGCCCACCGCTTCCCGGTCCGGTCGGACCAGTGCTTACAAGGTGGGTTTCGTTCTCACTGACCGCTACGGGGTAGCCCCGGACTCACACCGGGTTCCCTTTTCAGCCGCCGAGGGTGAAGGCCCCGGGCAGCACCAACAAGAAAACCCATATATTGTGGTGTCGAGCTGTCCGTCAACCCATATCTAGTGGGTCGAACCGACGTATGGTCAGCCAACGTAGTGTCATGCTTGCTGGTGACCAGCGGCACATGGTAGGTCGAGCCGCTTCCGAGGCCGATTTACCGGCCCTGGCGCGATTTCGGAGGTCTCTCAGACATGCGGATCAAGCGACTCGACATCACCGGCTTCAAGTCTTTCATGGACCGGGTGGTCATCGGCTTCGACGACGGCGTCACCGGCGTGGTGGGGCCCAACGGCTGCGGGAAGTCGAACGTGGTCGACGCCATCCGCTGGGCGATGGGTGAGCAGTCGGCCAAGAACCTCCGCGGCCGGGGCATGGAAGACGTCATCTTCAACGGCTCCGAGACGCACGCGCCGCTGGGCATGGCCGAGGTGACGCTGACCTTCTCCGTCGAGAAGGAAGACGTGCTGCCGGAGACGCTGGCGGGGCTGCCGGAGGTGTCGGTGACGCGGCGGCTCTTCCGCAGCGGCGAGTCGGAGTACCAGATCAACCGGACCACCTGCCGGCTGCTCGACATCACCGAGCTCTTCCTCGGCACCGGCGTGGGTACCAAGGCCTACTCCATCATCGAGCAGGGGCGCGTGGGGCAGATCGTCTCGGCCCGCGCCGAAGACCGCCGCTCGATCATCGAGGAGGCCGCCGGCATCACCAAGTACAAGGCCCGGCGCCGCGCCGCCGAGCGCAAGATGGAATACACCCAGCAGAACCTGCTGCGCGTCAACGACGTGGTGAGCGAGCTGGAGCGCCGGCTGGACTCGGTGGAGCGCCAGGCCCGCAAGGCCGAGCGCTACAAGCGCCTCAAGGCGGAGATGCGCGGCATCGAGCTGCACGCCAGCTCCCATCGCTGGCTCGAGCTGCAGACCGTGGCGCGCTCGCTCGAAGAGAAGCGCGCCGGCCTCGCCGAGGAGGAGCGGGTGCAGCAGGCGCAGCTGGCCGAGCTGGAGGCGGGCATCACCGCGCGCCGTGAGGCGCTGGCGGCCGGGGCGCAGGAGCTGGAGCTGCTGGCGCAGGAGACCTACGCCATCGAGGGCCAGGTGCAGCTCGACGCCCAGTCCATCGCCCACTGGACCGAAGACCAGACCGCCACCCGGGCCCGCGTGGAGCGCGCGGCGGGGGAGCTGCAGCAGCTCCAGGAGCGCCGGGCGCAGGCCGAGGCCGACCGCGAGGCGGCCCGCGCCGAGCTGGAGCGCATGGGCGTGGCCAGCAAGGAAGACGAGGTGGCGCTGCAGGTGAAGGAAGAAGAGCTGCGCCGCAGCGGCGCGTTGATGACCGAGGTGGCCACCAGCTTCGAGCAGGAGCGCGCGGCCCTGTACGAGCTGGAGCGCCGCGTCGCCAACCACGAGTCGAAGCTGCAGGGCCTGGAGTCGCGCAAGGCGGAGCTGACCCGCCGCGGGGAGAAGCTGGCCCGGGAGCTGGAGTCGCTCAAGGCGGAAGAGACGCAGCTGGAGGCGGCGCGCCGTGAGGTGCTGGATCGGGTGGAGGCCGCCCGGCAGACCTCGCTGGAGCTGACGCAGCGCAAGGGCGAAGAGGAGGCCACGCTGGCGCAGCTGCGCGAGGCCTTCGCGGAAAATGAAGTGGCGGTGACGGCGGTGCGCGAGGAGCTGGCGGACAAGCGCAGCCGCCTGGGCTCGCTGGAGGGCATCGTCAAGAACTACGACGGCTTCGACCGTGGCGTGCGGGCGGTGATGCAGAAGGCGGGCGACGACGCGCGCGCCGCCGGCATCTACGGCCTGGTGGCCGACGTGGTGTCGACGCCGTCGGAGTACGAGCAGGCCATCGAGGCGGTGCTGGGGGAGCGCCTGCAGCACGTGGTGGTGGAGACGCCCGAGCGCGCCTGGGAGCTGGTGGAGTTCCTCAAGGCGGGGCTGGAGGGCCGCTCGACCTTCGTGGCGGTGCCGCAGGAGGCGGGCGAGGCGCTGCCGCCGCTGGGGCCCACCGAGGTGCTGGGCATGGCCTCCGAGCTGGTGACGGTGCCCGACGAGTCGCTGCGGCCGGTGGTCTCCACGCTGTTCAGCGGCGTGGCGGTGGTGCGCGAGCTCCACGAGGCAAAGGCGCTGGCGACGACCTTCCCGGCGTACACCTTCGTGACCCTGGAGGGCGAGGTGGTGCGGCCCGGCGGCGTCATCACCGGCGGCACCATGGAGGGGCCGGCGGTGGGCGCGCTGCAGAAGAAGCGCGAGATTTTGGATCTCTCCGGTGACGTGACGCGGCTCGAGGAGCGCTACAACGAGCTCATCACCCGGCACTACGAGCTGCAGAAGCAGCTCGGCCACACCGAGAGCGTCATCAAGGGCCTCGAGAAGCACTCGCACGCCGAGGAGGTGGAGCTGGCCGGGCACCAGAAGGACCTGCACTCCGCGGGCTCCGGGCTGGTCAAGCTGCGCGAGCGCATCGCCTCGGTGCAGGCGGAGGTGGAGCAGCTCGACTCCGACGGGCGCGGGCTGGACTTCGAGCTGGAGTCTTCGCGCGGCGAGGTGATGCACGGTCAGACTGACCGGGCCGCGCGCGACGAGCGGGTGAAGCTGCTGGCCGGTGAGCGCGAGGCGCTGGAGGCGAAGATCGGCGGTCTCTCGGGTGAGGTGACGGCGCTCAAGGTGAAGTGCGCCTCGGTGACCGAGCGCGGCGAAGCGGTGCGCGCGCGCCTCGACGCGCTGGCGGTGACGCTCGAAGAGCTGACCGCGCGCGGCCTGCAGCTGGAGTCGTCTCGCGACGAGAGCCGCGCGCACCTC
>CALNBU010000968.1 GCA_937875615.1 uncultured Archangium sp. | reverse complement strand
GGCGAGCACTCGGTGTTGCAGGCGGCGAGCCCGCGCGTCCCCGCGGTGCCCGTCGGCGACTCGATGCCGATGGAGGCGCTCACCGTGCCCGGCCCCATGCCGGTCATGGTGCCGTAATAGAACTCGATGACGCCGTTCTGCCAGAGCCGCACCTGGAAGGTGAGGAAGTAGCCTGCGGGCCAGCGGCTCCAGTCCTTGAACTCGATGGCGAGCCCCTGCCCGTTGCTGCCGGAGATCGCCTGGCGCTGCAGCACGCTGGTGGTGTTGCTGCCGTTGAGATCATCCCACAGCGGCGCCACCAGCCCGTTCGGCTCCGCTCCGCTGGGAATGGGATCATTGGTGGGGAAGCTCGAGCTGCTGTTGGCGCCCGACGAAGGCTCGAAGAACAGCACCCCGTTCGCGGTGACCGTCACCTGCGAGTACACCCGGCTGTAGAAGGGGAAATTGAAGCCGAGCTGAACGTTGGCCCGGCCCCAGTCCTTCGGGTCCTGCGTGCCCGGCGCGGTGAGGACAATCGGCGTGGCCGAGGTCAGCTGGGGGTAGGTCACCCCGGTCTGCGGATTGGCGACGTACTGCGCCGAGACCGGCAGCGACGCCAGCAACACCACCAACGTCAGCTGCGCTCTCATACGCTTGGAAGATCCACTGCTTCGCCCCGTCGAACGGCCGACCGAGAGGTAAGGAAGGCGCTTATACCCTCAAAGAACACGGTAGGAAGGACTCCATGGTCGTCGAATCTCTGTTGCTGCTCACGCTGAGCGCCCCCCCGACCGGAGCGCCCTCGCACGCCGAAACAACGCTCCGAACCCACTGCCTGATGTGGGCGGCAGATCCGGGGAACCCCTGGGCCCTGGCGCACGGCGCCAAGACCTTCGGTCCCTCGTTCCTCGCCTCCGACGGCCGCACCGCCCTCGAAGTGGTGTTCCATGATTTCCTCCTGCAGAACCGCGCGCCCGATGGAGGCGTAGGCGCCGGCGCCCCCTACGGCTTCCTCCGCTACAGCGAGGCGCGCACGCCCATCGAGCCGCACACCAACCTCAACCTCAAGGCCTTCGTGGCCGACGTCCGGATGCCGCTGAAGACCAGGGTGAAGACGCGCTGGGGCTCGGTGACGCTCGGGCAACTGCTCGACTCCACCCGCCTCGGCTTCCGTCACGTGCCCGGCTCGGCCCAGTACTGGCAAGACGTCGGCTGGACGCTGTCGCTGTTCGCGGCCACCCACCAGCCCGGGGCGACGTGGAAGACGCCCGACGGGACGGTGAAGCTCGACCAGGTCTTCGACGACGCCCTGAGCGAGCTGGAGAAGGAGACCGAGGCGCTCCAGCACGGCCTCGACGCCCAGCTCCCGCAGGTGCCCAAGCGCAAGCAGGGCCTCTACGCCCACGCCTGCGGCGGGCTCCACTTCGTGCAGGGCGTGCTCTCGTGGGCCCGGCACCCCGCGGTGCGCAAGAAGTGGGGCGCGCGCATCGACCGGCAGGTGGCGGTCCACTTCTACCGCCTCGAGTCGGAGCGCGCCCAGTACGACGCCGCGCTCCAGGAGACGCTCCGGGCCTACCCCCAGTACAAGCTGCAGGTGCTGGTGCAGATGGTGAAGTTCTACGGACACTGGCTGGAGACCGTCGCCCACTTCCGTGACGAGCTGAAGTGGAAGCCAGACGAGCTGCAGCAGGTCGCCATCAACCGCGCCCGGGCCTACCTCGACGTGGCGGTGCGCGCGCTCGAAGCGGAGAAGGCCTTCGAACAGATGCCGGAGCTCCAACAGCGCGCTCCGCAGGTCTACCTGGACCTCATCGGCGACGCCTGCCACGCCGCGCACGGGCTCGCCGCGTTTCGATAGTTTTCTGGCAGTCCTCTCGCACACGGCCATGGGCACGGGCCCTTCAGCAACTCCCGAGCCATGCCGAATGCAATTTTCAACCTGCTGATTTGACGCATGGTTTCAGTGTGCGCGGCGCTCCGCCGGCGGCGGCCCACGGCAGCCCGCGCAGATGCTGGCGGCCCCAACAACCTTCCGCCGCCCTCACCCGCCGCGGGCCTGCTGCAGCAACAGCGGGAGCGCCTCGCGAGGAAGGATCTCCTCCAGCTGCCACCCCGCATCCAGCGCACCATCGCAGTAGCGGCAGCGCCGGTGGTTGGCGACGTCGACGAAGGCGAGGCACGCCGGGCAGCGCGCCGTGGAGAGGCCCACCGCGTCGGCGGTGCGCGCCGTCAGCGGCCGGGAGAAGCGGAACACCACCTGCTGCGCAGACACCTCGCCGCCGTCGATGCCGTGCCCTGCCCAGGCGGCGCTCACCAGCGCCTGCTGCGCGTCTCCCAGCACCAGCGCGCGCAGACGGAAGGTGGTGACGTGGGGCTGCTCCCGCCCCGCCCCCAGCCGGTGCGCGGCGCCGACCTGCGCGACCACCGCGTCGCTGGCCAGCGCCTCGAAGGCCTCCGGGCGCCCGGTGTACTCGGCCTCCCGCCAGCGCCAGAACGTCAGCGCCGCGCGGTCCTCCAGCGACTCCACGCTCAGCGCGCCGTCGAGCGCGCGCAGGCCATGGGGATCGAGCGGCGCCACCCGCCCCTCCAGCGAGGCCGCGCCCTGCGTGACGTCGACCAGGACCCAGTCATGAACGCCGCTGTTCACCACCGCCCCGCAGTGCGCGCAGCGCAGCGTCTGGGCCAACTGGAGCGGCGCCCCGCACCCCGGACACGCGCCCTCGCGGAGGCCCTGCGCGGCCGTGGTGGTCCCCGGGCGCCGCAGCAACACCCACTCCTGGGAGACCATCGCGCCGTCGTCCGCCCGCGCAGTGACGCGCACCCGGAGCGACTGAAACGATGGGCTGCGCTCCAGTCCCAGCACCAGCACGCCCACCAACGGGGGCGTGGCCGCGGACAGCAGCGTGCTGGAGCCGAAGAGCCGGCGCTCCAGCACCAGCCGGAGGTGGAGCGCGTCGGAGAGCCAGGGCTGGATGGGGCTCATCGAGCCCTGCGCGGCGCTCTCCCGCAGCAGCGCGTGCAGGGCGCGGACGTGGGCCTCGATCCCCGCGAGCGAGAAGTCCGGGTCGCGCTCGCGCAACATCGCCTCGGCCCGGCGGGCGCCCGCCTCCTCGGTGAGCCAGGAGGTGTCCGCGTCGACCCGGGGGCCCCGTCGTCGGACCCGCCACAGCTTGATGGAGATGCCCAGCGTCACCACCACCGCCGTCAGCACGAGGATGAAGATGACCAGCAGGCGGCTGGCCTCGTCTGCGTCGGCCACGGCCGCGCTGTAGTTCATGGACACCGCAGGCCGCTCGGGCCCCCTGCCAGCGCCCGGGCGCACGCCGCCTTCACCGTCGTCTCATCCTTGAGCTCCTTCGCCAGGCGCGCCGTGCGGAGATGCAGCCGCAGGTCGCCCTGCTGCTCCTGCTCTTCGCTCAGCTCCCGGTAGAGGTGCAGCGCGTCCTTCTTGCGCCCGGTGCTGTACAGCAGCTCGGCGAGGTCGATGGTCTCCCGCATCTCTTCGCCGGTGGCGGTGACGAGCGCCCGCTCGAGCTCCTTCGCCACGCAGGCGTCGTCCTGCTTCTCCTGACACAGGCGCGCGAGCGCCACGTGCACCACGCCCCGCTCCTGCACCTGCAGCGAGGCACGGAACGCGCGCTCGGCCTCCACCGGGTGCCCGAGGCGCACCTCGAGGTGCCCCACCAGCTCCCACCACGCGGGGTCCTTCTCGTCGTACTTCGCCGCCGAGGTGTAGGCCGTCGCCGCGTCGGCCAGCCGCCCCGCCGCGACCAGTCGCTCGCCCAGCTCGCTGAAGAGCGGCGCGCTCTTCGCCCCGGAGCCGACCGCGGCCTCCAGCAGCGGCAGCACCGCCTCGTCGCGCCCCGACTTCGGGAGCTCCTCCGCCAACCGCATCGCCAGCTCCGCCCGGGTCAGCTCCGGCGCCAGCTCGAAGGCCCGCTGGAGGCTCGCCAGGCCCGCCTCGCGCTCCCCGGACTCGAAGTGCAGATCGGCCAGCGACTCGTGCGCCGAGGGGTCCTTCGGGTTCAACGTCAGCGCGGTGTCGAGCGCCGCGCGCGCCTTCTCCTTGTCTCGCTTGAGCAGGTACAGGTAGCCGAGGCGACTCCAGGTGGCGCCGCGTTTGCCGTCGGCCTTCGCCGCGGTCTCGAAGGCGGCGATGGCGTCGTCGAGCTTCACCTCCGCCAGGTACACCTCACCCTCCGCCACCGGCAGCCTGGGATCGGCGGGGTTGAGCTTCTTCACCTCCGCGAACTGCTTGTGCGCCTCGGCGAACTCCCCCTTCATGAACGCCGACTGCCCCTGGAGGTAGTGGCCGTCGGCGATCAACTTCGGGTCGACGCCATCGCCGGGCTTCGGACAGGCGGTCAGACACAGCAGCGCGGAGATTCGGAGCAGGTTCATACGATGGAGGTCATGCGCAGCACTTCTTCGAAGGTGGTCTCGCCCTCGGCCAGCTTCCGCACCGCCGCTTCGCGCAGGGTGCGCAGGCCCGTGCCCCGGGCGAGCTGCTCGAGCTGCTCCGGCGGCGCCTTGCGGGCGATGGCCTGCTTCAGCGCGGGCGTCGCGGAGACGATCTCGAACACCGCGGTGCGACCGCGGTAGCCGGTGCCCCGGCACTTCACGCAGCCGGCGCCCTTCATGAACCGCGGCCCCTCCGGGAGCAGGGGGAGCGCGACGCCGAGCGCCGCCAGCTCCTCCGACGTCAAGCGGGCGGGCTGCGCGCAGGCGCCGCACACCTTCCGCACCAGCCGCTGCGCCATCACCCCCAGCAAGGAAGCGCTCAGCAGGAACGGCGGCACCTCGAGATCCTCGAGGCGGCTCACCGCGCCCAGCGCGTCGTTGGTGTGCAGCGTCGACAGCACGAGGTGGCCGGTGAGCGCGCACTGCACCGCGTTCTCGGCGGTCTCGGCGTCGCGGATCTCGCCCACCATGATGATGTCGGGGTCCTGGCGGAGGATGTGACGCAGGGCGGTGGCGAAGTCGAGGCCCACCTTGGGCTGCACCTGCACCTGATTGAAGGCGTCCCACACCATCTCGATGGGATCCTCGATGGTGGTGACGTTGACGTCGGCGCCGGCGAGCCGCTTGAGCGCGGAGTACAACGTGGTGGTCTTCCCCGAGCCGGTGGGCCCGGTGACCAGGATGAGCCCGTGCGGCTCGGCGATCCACGACTCGAAGGTGCGCTGCTCCGCCGGGTCGAAGCCCAGCTTGGCGATCTCCACCGCCAGGGTCTCGGGGTCGAAGATGCGCATCACCACCTTCTCGCCGAACGCGGTGGGCAGCGTGCTGACGCGAATCTCCACCTCGCGGCTGTCGCGGTCGACCTTGATGCGGCCGTCCTGCGGCTTGCGCTTCTCCGAGATGTCGATGCGCGAGATGGTCTTCACCCGCGCCACGATGGGCAGTGGAGCTGCACCGGCAGGGTGTAGGCGTTGTGCAACACGCCGTCGATGCGCAGGCGCACCACCGAGGCGTCGCGGCGGGGCTCGATGTGGATGTCGCTGGCCCGGTTGTCGAACGCGTAGCGCAGCAGGTAGTCCACCGCCTGGATGACCGGCCGCGCCTCGGCGTCGAGCTCCTTCCCCGTCGAGAGCGACACCAACTGCTCGAAGTTGGTGATGCCGGCGGAGGCCTCGGCGTGCTCCACCGCCGCGGCGGCCAGGGTGCGCTTGAAACCGTAGACGTCGGCGATGCCCTTGAGGATGTCGACCTTCGCGGAGAGCACCGGCGTGATGGTGGTGTTCGCCAGCCGACGCAGGTTCTCGAAGAGCTCGGTGTCGAAGGGGTTGGCCACCGCCACCGTCAACGGCGCGGGCACGCCGCCCTCCAGCGCCAGGATGCAGTGCTTCTGCGCGTACGGCCGGGAGACGGTCTTGGCCGCCAGGTTCATGTCGAGCTTGAGCGGGTCGATCTTCCGGTAGCCGATGCCCGCCGCGCGGGCCGCAAACTCGCTGATGCGATCCTGATCGAGCGTCTCACCGGCGCGCTGCCCGAAGGGGAGCTGAAAGGCCGCGACGATCTCCACCGGCGAGACCTGGTAGCGCTCTTCGCCCGCCTGCTTGATGACCCGCATCCGCGCCTGCGGCTCCTTGGCGGAGATCTCCCTCGCGTGCTCCGCGGTGAGCGCCCTGGCCGCCCCCAGCGCCTCCAGCAACCACGCGAGCGAGAAGTCTCTCGCCGTGTGCTGCCCCGGCAGCGGGCTCATCGACGTCTCCGGCGCAGCGAGAGCACGGCGAGCGCGAACAACGACAGCGCCCCGCCCTCCGCGCTGCACCCGCAGCTGCCCGTCCCACCGCCAGTGCCCGCATCGGGCTTCGGCTGCGGCACGAAGGGCGTGCCACCGTCGGTCGGGCAGATGCCGCCGCTGCAGGACCCGCCCCCACCGCCGGTGGCGCCGGTCAGGCACTCGCCGTTCACGCACGCCTGCCCCACCGGACAGTGGCTGTTGTCGACGCACGGAGGGAGACAGGCGCGACCTCCCGGGACGTCGCCGCAGCGGAAGCCCTCCTGACAGAGCCCGAGGCCGCTGCACCGCTGCAGGCACAGCAGCTCGTCCTCGGGACCCGGCACGCAGAGCGACCCCTCGGGACAGGTGCCACAGCCCAGGGAGCAGGACCGCGTGCACTGGCGCACGTTGCTGTAGCTGACGCTGCGGCGGCAACTCTGGCCGGTGCCGCAGGTCGCGTCGCTCGCGCAGGCGGCGCCGATGCTGATGCTGGTGTTCCGCTTCGCCAGACAGCGGCCATCACACACCCGGCACTCGTAGGTGTTCACGTCGCCGCAGTCGGCGTCGACCGCGCAGCGGGGAATGCACACGCCCGTGTCTTCCGAGGCCTCACAGGTGTAGCCAAAGCGGCAATCGGCGTGCCCCACGCGACAGGTCTGGAGACAGCGGTTCACGCTCTCTCCGAAGGCCCGACACACCGACCCCGAGGGGCAGTTGGCGATACCGGCGCCGCAGGTCTGGGTGCAGTAACCGTCGACCCACGCCGTGCCTCCCGGGACCGCCGACGGCGCCTGGCAATCGGCGTTGGAGCTCCCGCATTGTGCGGCGTCGGTGCAGGCACGCCCGACCAGGGTGACGTTGTTGCCGGGGAGCAGGCACGCGCCCGGCTGCGTGGGCTGAAAGAGGGGAGAGAGCCCACAGCTCAACGGCGGCGGGCAGATCTCCGCGGCGCCGGGGTTGCAACCGCGGGTACACAACGAGACCTGCTCCCCCTGAAAGGTCTGCGGCAGACACGTCAGCGACGCCGCGCAGCCCCCGTCGGTCTGACATGGCGAACCGTACTGCCCGATGGCCCCGTAGCGATCGCACAACAGCGACACGTCTTCGCTGATCAACTGCCTCCGCACGAGGCCCGGCGAGACGGACGAGTACATGACCCCGGACAGCGGCACCGCGAAGTGGTCGAGCCCAAGGCAGTGTCCGTACTCGTGCAACAGCACCGACTCGAGGTCGAGCTGATCCGACTCCGGCGACGCGCTCGCGCTCCATTCGTAGCGCGCAGCGTTGAGCAGGACATCACACGTCTCGAGCGCGCCCCCGTAGGAGCGGGCGATGGTGATCGCCGCGATCGGCGCCGACACGCCGAAGAGCTCTTCGAAGTCCGGGTCGGAGTCCGAGATCACCCAACTCGGCCCCACCGAGTATTCGTCGGCTCTGTCCTGCGGGTTGGTCACCACCCCCGTCGATGGTCCCAGCTGCGCCATGCGGACATAGGAGCAGCTGACGTTGTTCCACGTCGCCATCGCGTTGCTCGCTGACTGCTGGACGGCGTTGAACGCCACCCCTCCCGGCGTGGCGTACCGGGCGTCGAGATGAAAACCGAAGGGCTCTTCGGTCGAGCTCACCATCCGGAAATCGAGGTACTGCGCGAGC
>CALNBU010000967.1 GCA_937875615.1 uncultured Archangium sp. | reverse complement strand
GCGGCTGCCCGGCTCGGTCTACCAGTACGCCTTCGACGGCGTGAACGGCGCCGGCCAGACCGCCACGCCCGAGGCCACGCTGGAGCTGAGCTTCTTCAACTACACCCACTCCAACGGCGACCTCCCGTTCCTCCCCACCAGCGGCGTGCCGCTCACCTTCTACGCCCGCACCGGCACCGGCCTGCTGCCCGCGGTGCTCGACGTGCGCGCCTTCGCGGTGGGTGACCTCGCGGTGACCGAGGCCATGCCCTACCCGGACTTCATCACCGGCAGCAGCGGCCAGTGGGTCGAGGTGCGCAACACCACCCAGGGCACGCTCGACCTGGGCGGGCTCATCCTCGAGGTGGGCGACGCGGGCTTCCCCATTCCCGTCGGGGTGAGCGTCGACGCCGGCGCCTACCTGGTCTTCGGGCAGAGCAGCGACCGGCTCGCCAACGGCGACACGCCCGTCGACGTGGAGTACGGTCCCGACTACTGGCTCCAGGCGCCGGGCCGCGCGTCCATCAACGTCGGCGTGCAGCCGCTGGGCGAGCTCTCCTGGCCCGAGGCCCAGTACCTGGTCTCGGTGATTCCCCTCGGCTGGAACCAGGTGGTGCACGCCCCCGGGTACTCCGCGCCGCCGTGCACGCGCACGTACACCTACGGGAACCCCAGCGTCACCGGCTCGCCCGGCACCGCGGGTGAGGACTGCGGCGCGCCGTACACCATGACCTCCATCCCCGGCGCCTTCGTGCCCGCGCCGACCGGCAGCACCATCCCCACCAGCAACTGGACCAGCACCAGCTCGGACAGCGGCTACGGCCAGGTGGCGTTGCCCGTGCCGTTCACCTACTTCGGCACCACGGTCACCTCCTCGGGCTTCTCCGCCGACGGCCTGCTCACGCTGGGCGGGACCTTCACCTCGTCGCAGACCACCAACGCCACCGGCCCCAGCACCTCGCTGCCGAACGGCACCGTGGCGCCGCTGTGGGACGACCTGGTGCGGAGCAGCTCCGGCTCGCTGTCCATGTGGCGCCAGGGCGACCGCACCATCTTCTCGTGGCAGGGCTTCAACTTCTACAACACCACCTCCTCGCTCAACTTTCAGGTGCACCTCATCGACGGCGGGGCCATCGAGTTCCACTACGGAGAGCTGACCGGCATGGCCCCCCGGGTCACCGGCAGCGAGGCCACGGTGTGGATAGAGAGCCGCAGCGGCGACCTGGTCATCCCGTGGTCCATCAACACCCTCGACCGCGTCGTCCCCAACTCCGGCATCCGCTTCACGCCGAAGCAGGAGACGCCATGAAGCGCCTGACGCTGCTGCTCGCGCCGCTGGCCCTGGCCGCCTGCGCCATCCCCGACGCCGACCCGCTCCCACCGGAGGCCGTCATCACCAGCTTCACCGCCTCCGCCTCCGAGGTGAACGTGGGCGACACGGTGACGCTCACCTGGGCGACGGAGAACGCCCACACCATCTCGCTCCTGGAGGTGGTGAGCGGCGAGAGCGTCCCGCTCTCAGACTCCGCCGACGGTGGCGCCACCACCAGCGCCGAGGTGACGGTGAACGGCGAGAGCACCTGGCTGCTCACCGCCACCAACCGGCGCGGCGTGCCCACCACCGCGGTGGTGAACGTGCGCGTCGGAGACGCCCCGCCGGAGTTCTTCTTCGCGGCGCTGCCCGCCACCATCCACGCCGGAGAGCGCTCCACGCTGGTGTGGAACGCGCCCGGCGCCCAGCAGGTCAGCCTGACCGCGAACCCCGGCGGTCCGGTGAACACCCAGAACCAGACCGGAGCGGGGTCGCTGACGCTGAGCCCGGAGCAACCGACGCGCTACTCGCTGACGGTGGGCGCCAGCACGCGCACGGTGGACCTGCGGGTGCTGCCGGTGGTGGAACGCTTCGAGGTGACGGCGGTCGAACCCCAGGCAGATGACGCGGGCGTGGTGGACGCCGGCGAGCCCGGAGTCCTGCACCTGCGCGCCACCTGGCAGGCGCGCGGCGCCACGCGCGTCCGGCTGTCCCTGGGTGGGCTCCTCTTCAACGAGGTCAACAACGGAGAGGCGTTGACGCAAGGCAGCTTCGAGCTGACCGTGGAGCGCCTCGACCCGGCCAGGGTGTTGAGCTTCGAACTGACCGCCATCAACGCCTCCGGCCTCCAGACCTCCGTCGCGAGCTACTGACGACCATGACCTTCTTCTCCCGTCGCGCTCTTGTCCTGACGGCGGCCTTCGCCGCTGCGGGCTGCTTCATCCAGAAACCGCAGTCGGTCCCGGCGCCGCCGCCCAGCATCGAGCGCTTCACCGCCGACGCCACCAGCGTCCGCGCCGGTGAGGCCGTCCAGCTGAGCTGGAAGGTCAGCAACGCCACCTCCATCTCGCTCATCGAGGTGACGCGCGGAGCGCTCGCCGTTCCGGTCGACACCTTCGAGGGCACCCACGACGAGGTGCTCGACGAGGGCGCCCGCTTCGTGCTCACCGCGCAGGGGCCGGGCGGCACCGACGCCCGCGCGGTGGCCGTCACCATCGACGGCGAGGCCGGCGCGCTGTCCTTCGCCGTCTCTCCCGCCGTCATCGCCGGCGGCGAGCGCACCACGGTGAGCTGGCAGGCCCCGGGAGCGCGGACGGTGACGCTGACGGCCAACGGGCAGAGCGTGCCGACGGGCGGCCAGCTGACCGCCGGCGCGGTGACCTTCACCCCGCCCGACGACACCACCTTCGTGTTGACCAGCGACGTGGGCACGGCCCAGGCCACGGTCTCGGTGCAGCCCACGGTGCTGTCCTTCACCGCCGACCTCGGAGGCGTGCAGCCCGGAGACCCGGTGACGCTCTCCTGGACCACCGCCGGCGCGCGCGAGCTGGTGCTGTCGACCGAAGACCGCGGCGAGCTCTTCGTCACCAGCGACGCCGCCGAGCTCTCTGCCGGGAGCTTCACCGACACCGTGCCCCCGGACTTCGACGGCGGCACGCTGCGCTGGAGCCTCGCGGCCCGGAAAGATGACGCGGTCCACGAGCGGACGGCGCAGGTCGCGGTGGGCGTCGCGCCGGCCATCCTCCGCTTCGAGGCGCCCCGGGTGGTGGCGGTCGGCGGCCTCTGCCAGCTGCGCTGGGAGACGCAGGGCGCCACCTCCATGGAGCTGCGGGTCGACGGCGCGGTGGTGTTCAGCAGCAGAGACCCGGCGCGCACCGCGTTGGGCTTCCACGCCTTCCCGGTGGGCGACGCCGACTTCGCGGTCGAGCTGGTGGCCTTCAGCGCGGCCGGCGTCTCCGCGACGCAGGTCGCCACCGTGGACACCGTGCGCGCGCCGACCCTGGCCACCCTGCAAGCCACGCCCTTCAACGTCAGCGTCGGTCAGAGCATCACCCTGACCTGGACCGCGCCCGAGGCCCGGCGGGTGCGCGTGGTGGACAGCTTCGGAGAGGCCGTCTTCAGCCGCACCGGCGCGCGCGCCGAAGGGGGCTCGGTGCAGGTCTTCCCCTGGGCCAGCACCCAGTACACCCTGACCGCCGACAACCTGCTCGGCGACTTCGTCACCGCCACCGCCAACGTGGTGGTCTCGGGGAGCGCGCCCGCGGTGGCCCTCGACCCGCCCACGCCGCTCTCGGGACAACAGGTGTCGGTGCTGGCCTCGGAGCCCGGCGCGGTGCTGCACGGCTTCCCGCACTCGCAGGTGGTGAACCCGCAGGAGGCGAGCTTCATCGACATCAAGGGCACCGGGCAGCTGGCCCTGGCCGCCGGCACCGACGTGACGCAGTTGCAGCTGCCCTTCTCCTCGCGCCTCTGGGGCCGGAGCACCGGCGGCAACCTCACCGTCTCGCGCGCCGGCTGGGTGGCCTTCGACGCCCCGGCGGTGGTGAACGCCTCCCGCGTGGTGTTGCCCTCCACCGCCGTCAACGCGCCGCCGGGCATCATCGCGCCCTTCTGGGCCGACCTCCGCTTCGGCGCGCCGGGCGCGGCCGTCTACTACGAGGTCCGCGGCGAGGCGCCGGAGGAGACCCTCATCGTGCAGTGGGAGAAGATGCGTTGGAGCGGCAGCGTCGCCTCCGAGGTGACGCTCCAGCTGCGCCTCACTCAACGGGGCGCGCTCTCGTTCCACTACAAGACCATGACCACGCCGGGCACGCTCTTCACCATCGGCGCGCAGGACACCACCCGCACCCTCGCGGTGACGCACTCCACCGTGCCCACGGCCAACTCCGCGCTGTACTTCTTCTCTCCGGTGACGGCGCCCGTCGACGTGCGGATGGTGCGCGGCGCGCGCTACGGCGGCTCGGTGCAGGTGGGCGACGTCTTCGTCACCATCGACCGCCCGGCGCCCGCCATCAGCGTGCCGCAGGACCTCACCCTGACCGAGGCCATGTTCCGCACCGCGCCGGCCGTCGGACTGCCCGGCCAGTACCTGGAGCTGCTGAACCAGACCGGCGCCGCGCTGGACCTCACCGGCTGGCGGCTGACCTCCGGCGCGCAGGTGTTCGCGGTGCCCGATGGGCTGAGCCTCCCGCCCGGCGCGCCGCTGGTGCTGGCGGCCTCGCTCGACCTGCTGGCCAACGACGGCGTGACGGCCGCGGCCGCGTGGGGCCCCGGCTTCTCGCTCCCGGTCGACGGCGGCACGGTGGTGGCAGGCACCGCCGACGCCGGCGTGAACCTGGCGCTGCCTCGCCCCACCGACGCCGGCTATGGCCTCGCCATCGAGTACTCGGACGTGCGCGTGGCCAGCCTCACCAGCACCTCCTGCGTGTCCGACGGCAGCTACGGCAGCCAGGGGCAGCAGGGCACGCCGGGGGTGTTGCGCGGGTGCGGCCGGTACTTCCAGCAGGGCATCCCCAGCGCCTTCTCCTCCGCGCCGCAGGGCAGCGTGCTGTCGCTGACGCCCACCGGCGCCGCCCCGGCGCTGAACGAGGGCTCGACCACGGTGACGCTGCCGCAGCCCTTCACCTACTGGGGCGAGACGTTCTCCACGCTCAACGTGTCGAGCAACGGCTTCATAACCTTCACCGCGCCGCTCACCACCACCGCCTACCCCACCAACTCCACCACGCCGGTGGGCCTGCCCAACGCCACCCTCGCGCCCCACTGGGACGACCTCGACGGCACCCTCTCGTCAACCGGCGGCGCCCGCGTCGCGGCCTGGCAGGCCGCCGACCGCTACATCGTCTCGTGGGAGCACTTCGGCCTGGTGCCCTCGGTGTCGGCCGACATCAACGCGCAGGTGCACCTGGTCTTCGACGGTGGCGTGGTGGAGTTCCACTACGGCGAGCTGTCGGCCGCGGTGAGCACCAACCAGCCGCGCGCGCAGGGCAACTCCGCCACGGTGTGGCTCGACGCGCTCGACGGCGGCCAGGCCATTCCCACCTCCATCAACACCGCCAACCTCCAGCCGAACTCCGGCTTCCGCTTCTCGCCGCAGTGAAGGACCACGCGATGCGTCTGACCCTCTGTATCCTCGCCCTCTCCACCGCCGCCCACGCGCAAGTGGCCGACTGGTGCGGCGACGCGCTGCCGCTCGCGCTCGACCGCGTGACGGTGGTGACGCTCGACGCCGGCGTGCTGGCCGCAGACGGCGGCCTGACCGCCTTCGCCTTCAACGACGCGCTGCTCGACGCGGGCGCGTGCTTCACCGGCATCGGCCACACCGCCACCACCGCCCCCGGGCGCGACACAGCCTGGCGCTTCGACGTGCCGCAGAGCGGCGTCTATTCCTTCCGCGCCGGCCCCGCGACGCCCACCACCACCAACACCGTGCTGTACCTCACCGACAGCTGTCTCCCGGCCTCGTCGGTCTACGGCCCCACCGAGTGCATCGCCGCCGCCAACCGCACCAGTCTCGGGCTCAACACCCAGGAGCAGCTGGCCTGCGTGCCGCTCACCGGCGGGCAGAGCGTGTACCTGTGGGTCGACGACGCCGCCACCAGCAGCGCCGGCGGCAGCCTCAGCCTCGAGGTGACGCAGTGCTTCGGCGAAGAGGAGCCCAACGACACGCCGCTGCAGGCCACCGCCCTCTCCTGCATCCGGACCGGCGGCATCATGGCCCCCGACGGCGGCGGCGGCGACGTCGACTTCTACGAGCTGGGGACGCTCCCCGCCGGCTCGCGGGTGTTCGCGCTGGTGGAGGCCCCGGCCACCGTCAGCACCGACTTCGACCTCCGCGTCACCACCGCCACCCAGGTGCTCGAGTACGACGACTCCAACGCGGCGGCGGCCTTCGGTGAGCTGGCGCCCGCGGTGGCCGGCGCCCCGCTGCCTGCCGAGCCCACCTACCTGCGCGTCAACTACAAGACGCTCGCCACCCGCGCCGACCCGTACGTGCTGCACACCCGCATCGAGGTCGGTGCGCCGACCCCGGAGCAGGAGCCCAATGACACCATGGCCCAGGCCACCGGCGGGGCCCGGTACTT
>CALNBU010000966.1 GCA_937875615.1 uncultured Archangium sp. | reverse complement strand
TGGGGCTGCCGTCGGGGCGGCGGCGCTTGAGGAGATCGAGCAGCCGGTAGAGCACGCCCATGTCGGAGAAGCCGGGCGCCGCGGAAAGAAAGCGCCGGAGGCCCGCGCTCTTCATGGCCGCGTCGGCCAGCACCTTGAGCGGCAGCGTGTCTTGAAGGAAGCGCAGGTGCCCGAAGGTGGGCGTCACCAGCGTCAGCCACAGATCGTCGGCGATGCGGGCGGGCTCTTCGGTGGGCGCCGCGCAGCCCAGCGCCGCCTGCAGCTGCGAGGGCGTGTCGGGGTGGGGGACGATCTCCGCCACGAGCACCCGCTTCCCGGCGCGCGCCCAGGCGCTCCCCAGCGCGGCGGTCACCGTGGTCTTTCCCACTCCGCCTTTGCCGGTGACGACGACGGCGCGGCGCAGCGCGAGTTGGAGCAAAGACATCTGCGCCACGTTTACCCGATGCGTTCCGACCGTGCACCGGTACATTCTGCGCCCCATGAGAGTCATCAACTTCAGCGCGGGGCCCGCCGGCCTGCCGCTGCCGGCGCTCGAGCTGGCCCGCGAAGAGCTCCTCGACTTCGGTGGCACCGGCGCGTCGATCATGGAGCAGTCGCACCGCGACAAGGCCTACGAGGCGGTGCACGCCGAGGCCACCGAGCGGCTCACCCGGCTGCTGGGGGTGCCCGACTCGCACGTGGTGCTGTGGCTGACGGGCGGCGCGTCGACGCACTTCGCGCTGGTGCCGATGAACTTCATGCCGCCTGGCGCCAGCGCCGACTACGTGATGACCGGCGCGTGGAGCGAGAAGCAGCTCGACGAGGCGAAGCTGCTGGGGACGCCGCGGGTGGCGGCCAGCACCCGCGACGCGCAGGGCCGCTACACCCGGGTCCCGACGCAGGCGGAGCTCCAGCTCGACCCCCGCGCGCGCTACGTGCACACCACCTCGAACAACACCATCTTCGGGACGCAGTTCCACACGCTGCCCGACACGGGCGCGGTGCCGCACGTCTGTGACATGAGCTCAGACTTCCTGTGGCGGCCCACGGACGTCTCGAGGTTCGCCTTCATCTACGCGGGCGCGCAGAAGAACCTCGGTCCGTCGGGGGTGGTGGTGGCCGTCGCCGACAAGGCCTTCCTCGCGCAGGGTCGGAAGGACATCCCGAAGATCTTCCGCTACCAGACGCACGCAGAGAACGGCTCGCTGTACAACACGCCGCCCACCTTCGCGATCTACCTCGCGCGCAACGTGCTGCGCTGGGTGGAGGGCGAGGGCGGGCTCCCGGCCATGGAGCGCCGCAACCTGCAGAAGGCGCAGGCGCTCTACGGCGCCCTCGACGCGCTGAGCGGCTTCTACGCGGCGCCGGTCGAGAAGGACTCCCGGTCGGTGATGAACATCGTCTTCCGCACCCCGTCGGAGGCCCTCGATGCGCAGTTCGTCGCGGACGCGAAGAAGGAGAACATGCTCGGCCTCAAGGGCCACCGGAGCACCGGCGGCGTCCGCGTCTCGGCCTACAACGCCGTCTCACTCCACGACATCGAGACCCTGGTGTCGTTCATGAAACACTTCGCGCAGTCTCACGGTTGACCCTTCACCCCCAGGAAAGCACTTCTATGATCCACAGACTTCTGCTCATCGCCTCGCTGCTCGCCGTCCCTGCCTTCGCCGGCGAGCTCGAAGGCGTGAAGGTCCCCGACACGCTCGAGGTCGCCGGCAAGACGCTCAAGCTCAACGGCCAGGGCCTGCGCGTGAAGGTCTTCTTCAAGGTCTACGTGGGCTCGCTCTACGTCGAGAACCCCTCGAAGGACGGCGCCGCCATCCTCTCCGCCGACGAGGTGCGTCGGGTGGAGATGACCATGCTGCGCGACGTCACCCGGGCGCAGCTCGAGGACGCCATCCGCGACGGCGTGAAGGCCAACGCGGCCAACTACGACGCGGTGAAGGATCGCCTCGAGGCGCTGCTGGGCAAGTTCGCCAACGCGAAGAAGGGCGAGAGCGTGATCGTGCAGTACGTGCCGGGGAAGGGCACCACGGTGGAGCTCGGCGCGGTGAAGCACACCACCGAGGGCAAGGACTTCGCCGACGCGCTGTTCTCGGCGTGGCTCGGGAAGAAGCCGGCCGATCGCAACCTCCAGAAGGGAATGCTCGGCGTGAAGTAGCTGTTAGGAAGCCTCCTTCTTTCAAAGATGGAGGTTTTCCACGTGAAGAAGCAGCTCGTAGGTGTGTTGTTGGTGGCGTCGTCGTGCGCGACGCAGGAAGCCGCGAAGCGGCCCGAGCCCACGCAGGATCCGGCGCCGTCAGCGGTGGCCCGCTTCGTGGCCGATCTCACCAGGCCGCTGCCGCCGGGGCTCGACGGGGCGGCGATGGATCTCTCGGCGGATCCCTGTGGCGACTTCTACCAGTACGCCTGCGGCGGCTGGATGGCGGCCAACGAGATCCCCGACGATCGTGCGCTGTACTCCCGTGGCTTCGTCACCATCACCGAGCGCAACGAGCTGGCGCTCAAGGGCATCCTCGAGGAGGCGGCCGCAGGGAAGCTCCCCGAGGGGACGCTGTTCGCCACGCAGCTGGGTGACAGCTACGCCAGCTGCGTCGACGAGCCGGCCCTGGAGAAGGCGCTGGCCGACGTGAAGAAGTTCGTGGCCACCAGCGCCGTGGCCCGGACCCCCGCGGAGCTGGCGAAGTCGGTGGGCGCGCTGCACGCCGCCGGCTATCGCCCGTTCTTCCGCGTGGGGGCTCAGCAGGATCTGAAGGACTCCGCGCTGGTGATCGCCGGCTTCGACCAGAGCGGCCTGGGGCTGCCCGACCGCGACTACTACACCGACGAGAGCGCGCGCATGAAGGGCGTGCGTGAGGCGTACCTGGCCTACGTCGAGAAGATCTTCGCGCTGTACGGCGAGAAGCCCGAGGCGGCGAAGCAGGCGGCGGCCGAGGTGATGGCGCTGGAGACGCGGCTGGCGAAGGCCTCGCTCACCATGGTGGAGCGCAGAGACCCGCACAAGCTCTACAACCGCCTCGACCTGAAGGGGCTGGAGGCGCAGGCCGGTCACTTCCCGTGGAAGGCGTACCTCGCGGCGTTGGGGCGCAAGGACCTCGCGCAGATCAACGTCAGCTCGGTGCCCTTCTTCGTGGAGCTCTCGGCGCTGGTGAAGGACACGCCGCCCAGGGTGCTCAGCACCTACCTCACCTGGGTGGTGCTGCGCGGCTCGATCCCCGCGATGCCCAGGGCCTTCCAGGACGAGCAGTTCTCCTACGTGTCGAAGAACTTCACCGGCGCGAAGGGCGACAGGCCGCGCTGGAAGAAGTGCGTGGCCTTCGTCGACGGCGAGCTGGGCGAGGCGCTGGGCCGGGAGTTCACCCGCCGCTTCTTCCCCGAGGAGTCGAAGGCGCGCACCAACGCCATGGTGCGCTCGCTGCAGGCCTCCTTCGAAGCGAACCTCGAGAGCCTGGCGTGGATGGACGCCGCCACGCGGGAGAACGCGCTGACCAAGGTGCGCTCGATGGTGAGCAACAACAAGATCGGCTACCCCGACGTGTGGCGCGACTACTCGGGCATCAAGACCGACCGGAAGTCGTTCTTCAATACCTCGCTGGCCACCAGCCGCTTCGAGACCGCGCGCGAGCTGGCCAAGGTGGGCAAGCCGGTGGACCGCACCGAGTGGCTGATGTCGCCGCCCACGGTCAACGCGTACTTCGATCCGCAGAAGAACGAGATCGTCTTCCCGGCGGGCATCCTCCAGCCGCCGTTCTTCGACAAGGACACGAGATCACCCACGGCTTCGACGACGAGGGTCGCAAGTTCGACGCCGACGGCAACCTCAAGGACTGGTGGTCGGAGACCAGCGCCAGGAACTTCGAGGAGCGCGCGGCCTGCGTGAAGACCCAGTACGACGGCTACGTGGCGGTCGACGAGCTGCGGGTGAAGGGCGATCTCACCCTGGGTGAGAACGTCGCCGACCTGGGGGGCATCAAGCTGGCGCACGCGGCGATGGAGACCTGGCAGAAGGCGAAGGGCGCGCCGACCGCCGAGCCCTGGCGCTACGACGACTCGCAGCAGTTCTTCCTCGGCATCGCCCAGGCGTGGTGCACCAAGGTGCGCCGGGAGCAGGCCGCGCAGCGCGCCGCCACCGATCCACACGCGCCTCCCTATTGGCGCGTCAACGGCCCGCTGGGCAACCTCGACGCCTTCAAGCAGGCCTTCCGCTGCGTCGATGGCGACAAGATGGTGCGCACCGGCGCCAATCGCTGCACCGTGTGGTGAACCCGGGCAGACTCCGGCCGGCGGCGCCCGGCCGGAGCGCCACCTTTCCCCGGAGGGCCGTCGTGATGGTGCGCACCGTCGTGTTGTGGGTGGGGCTGCTCAGCGCGCCCTCGTTGGCCGAGTGTCCCGTGCCCGACGACGCGAAGCCGGGCTCGGTGGCCGTGCGGGGCGACGCCGCGCGCCTCGCCTTCCTCGCGAAGCAGCTGGCCGCGCAGTCGGCGGAGCATGAGCGCTGGGCCTTCGGCTGGGGCGCCTCCTACGCGGTGATGACCATCGGGCAGATCGCGGTGGTCCCTTCCTTCGCCCGCGAGTTCGACCCCGACTGGTGGTGGGGCGCCGCCACCGCCGCGCTGGGGTTGCTGCTGGTGGCGCCAGCGTCCGCGGACTACCTGTTCGATGGCCAGGGCTATGCCCGCCGCGCGGCCGGCGCGTCGGGCGACGACACCTGTCGGCTCATCGCCGAGGGAGAGCGGCTGCTGGTGAGCGGCGCGAAGGCGCAGCAGAACAACACCCGCGGCTACCTCCACGCGGTCAACCTCGCGGTGAATGCGGGGCTGGCGGCCATCCTGGTGTTCGCGCATCAACGGCCGTGGTGGATCGGCGCGCTCAACTTCGGGCTCGGCGCGCCGCTGGGCGCGGCCACGCTCTTCTCCACACCCAGAGGGTTGCCCGACGCCCTGGCTCAGTACCGCGACGGGGCGAGCGCGCCGGCGGTGGAGGTCAACCTGGTGCCCTTCGGCTCCGGGGTGGCGCTGGTGGGGCGCTTCTGAGTCAGTCCCACTCGTCGATGTTCTTCTTCTTCGGCGCGGGCCTGTCGTCGTCGTCGTCGCGCGCCGGCCGCTTCTTCGGAGCCGGGCGCTCGTCGTCGTCATCGTCCTCATCGTCGTCTTCTTCGACGGCGAGGCCGCGGTTCCGGCGGTGCTTGAGGCGCCGTTGCTCGGCCTTCTTCTTCTCGGCCTCTTCGTCGCGCTCCTCCTCGGTCAGCGCCCGCTTCGGAGACTGCACGGCGATGGCGAAGCCGGGGAAGATGGCCCAGCCGAAGCCACCGGTGGCGTTGGCCGAGACGGTGTCGGAGCCGGCGGTGTTGACGCTGCGGTTCTGGTTGATGCCCGGGTAGAAGGCCACCGCCACCTCGGGCCTGATGTGGATGAAGCCCAGCTGAATCGAGAAGCCCAGGTTGAGCGCCACCTGGTGCGCGGTGGTGGAGTAGATGGTGTCCTGCTCCACGCTGGCGTTCCCCTGGCCGATGCGCGTCTTGTTGAAGTTGCGGTTGAAGAGGAAGTCGTAGCCGGCGCCCGCGTAGAAGCCCGACTTGTGCGACACCATCAGCCGCAGCCCGCCGAGGAAGGTGAAGCTGGTGCCGGTGCTGGGGGCGCCGTCCTGGCGCACACCGTTCCCGCCGTAGAGGTTGGTGGCCTGGCCCATGGAGGCGTAGCCGAAGGCCACCTGCGGGAGCAGCGCGAAGTGGGCGTCGTCCTTCGCGTCGTTGAGGGTGATCTTCACGCCGGGCTGGAAGCCGGCCGACGAGCCGTGGACGTTGATCGCCACGTTGTCGGTGAAGCCGTACTGGAGGTTGGCCTCGAAGTTGGGCACCGACAGCGCGGTGGTCTTCTCTTCGGTGTTGAGGGGCTCGTCGGTGACGGGGTTGTAGCCGTCGTAGCGGGGGTTGATCTGCTCGCCGTACTGGAGGCCGGCGAAGACCGCGACGTCGGCGGCGCCGCGGCCCACCGGGGCTGCCATCTGCCCTTGGATCATCGAGCGCGGCACGATGCACCCGCTCGTCAGAAGCGCCACAACACTCAGCCAGGTTCGCATGCCCGGCCATGCTACAACCCGCGTCGCGAATGACACGGAGAACCGGAGACAGCCCGCTCGACGCCGCGGTCGCGGGTGACGAGCAGCGGCTGGAGGCCAGCCTGAGGCCGCGGCGCTTCGAGGAGTACGTGGGGCAGGGCGCGGCGGTGGACAAGCTCAAGGTCTACGTGCAGGCGGCGAAGGCGCGGGGCGAGGCGCTCGATCACTGCCTGTTCTCGGGGCCTCCGGGCCTGGGCAAGACCAGCCTCGCGCACATCATCGCCGCGGAGCTGGGCGCCAGCCTCCACGTCACCAGCGGCCCGGCGCTCGAGAAGAAGG
>CALNBU010000965.1 GCA_937875615.1 uncultured Archangium sp. | reverse complement strand
GCGGAGCTCCTGCACCACGGCCTGCACGCGGCTGCCCTTGATGCCGACGCAGGCGCCGACGGGGTCGACGTCGTTGTCGCGCGAGCTGACCGCGATCTTCGAGCGGCGGCCGGGCTCACGCGCGGCGGCCTCGATGACCACGATGCCCTCGGCGATCTCGGGGACCTCCATCTCGAAGAGCTTGGTGAGCAGGTTCACCGACGCGCGCGACAACAGCACCTGCTGGCCCTTGGCCTCGCGGAGCACGTCGAGCACGAAGGCCTGCACGCGATCTCCGGGGCGGTACACCTCGCGGGGCACCTGCTCGCGCACCGGCAGCACCGCCTCGGCGCGGCCGAGATCCACGATGAGGTTTCCGCGCTCCAGCCGGCGGGCGATGCCGGTGACGATCTCGCCCTTGCGGTCCTTGTACTCGTTGAAGACGTTCTCACGCTCGACGTCGCGCGTGCGCTGCAACAGCACCTGCTTGGCGGTCTGCGCCGCGATGCGGCCGAAGCCGTGGCGGAAGGTCCGCAAGCCCAGGATGTCGCCGTACTGCTCGTCCTGCGCCTTGGCCTCGGCGGCGTTCTCGTCGAGGTAGAAGATCTGGAAGACCAGCTCGTCACCGGGCTCCACCTCCATGCCCTGCTGCGCGGCCTGCTCCGCGGTGATCTGGTTCACCGCGTTGAGCGGGTCCGTCACCGCCTCCACCACGGTGATGGCCTGGAAGAGCTCCACCTGCTGCTTCTGGGTGTCGAAGCGGGCCTCGATGGCGCGCTCCTGGCCGAAGTGCTTCTTGGCGGCCGTCTTCATCGCGTCTTCGAGCGTGGCGATGAGCACCGACTTATCGATGCCCTTGTCCTTCGCGACCTGCGTGAGCACGTCGTCGAGGCGAATCGAGTTTGCAGTGGTCATGGTGTCTTCCTTTGATCCTCGGCCTCCGCACGGAGACCTGTATGTGGGTTTACGGCTGGAACTCCAGGTTCGCGCGGGCGATGTCCTTGAGCTTGACGGTGAAGGTGCCCGCGCCCTCCACCTCCACTGTTACGGCGTCGTCGGAGACGTCTGACAACGTGCCCAGGAAATTCTTGCGCGGCGGCTCGAACAGCGGCGCGAAGGTCTTGAGGCGGACCTGCTGCCCCTTCACCGCCAAGAAGTGCGCCTGCTTCTTGAGCGGCCGGTTCAACCCGGGGCTCGACACCTCAAGGCTGTACTCGTGCGGAATGATGTCTTCCACGTCGAGCGCCTTGTCCACGGCGTGCGACGCGGTGGCACACTCGTCGACCCCCACCGCGGCGCCCGGGTTGTCGATGAAGAGCCGCAGCACCCAGCCACCGTGCTCGCGGACGAACTCCAGGTCGAGCAACTCCAGGCCTTCGGCGGCAATGAGCGGCTCGCACAGCGCGGCGGCCTTCTCTTCGACAGTCTGGCGGCGATTGGTCTCAGACATGGCACACGAAGCACGAAAAATGGGCCCACCGGCCCACCTTCTCTTCCCTCACCTTTGAAAAAATGGTCGGCCGGCATCTACGACACGCGGACAGCCGTGTAAACAGTCCGTCATGCTGATCGCCGCCGTACAGATGTGCAGTGGTGCAGAAAAGGCCGAGAACCTGGAGACCGCCGCGCGCCTCGTCCGCAAGGCCGCGGAATCTGGTGCCCGCTTCATCGGCCTGCCGGAGAACTTCGCGTGGATGGGCCCGGAGAGCGAGCGCGCGGCCAACGCCGAGCCCCTCGACGGACCGACGCTGCAGCGCCAGTCGGCCCTGGCGAAGACCCTGGGCGTCACGCTCCTGGCCGGCTCGGTGCTCGAGGCCGGCGGCCCGGGCGGGCGCACCTTCAACACCAGCGTGCTGTTCGGCCCGGACGGGCAGCGCCTGGCGGTGTACCGGAAGATCCACCTCTTCGACGTGGAGGTGGGCGACGGCCAGACCTACCGGGAGTCAGCGGCGGTGGCGCCCGGCACCGAGGTGGTGGTGGCCGACAGCCCGCTGGGCCGGGTAGGCCTCTCGGTCTGCTACGATCTCCGCTTCCCCGAGCTCTACCGCGCCCACGCCCGCGAAGGCGCGGTGCTGCTGACGGTCCCCGCCGCCTTCACCCTGATGACCGGGAAGGACCACTGGGAGGTGCTGCTCCGCGCCCGCGCCATCGAGAACCAGGCCTGGGTGCTGGCCCCGGCGCAGCAGGGCCGCCACCCGCGAGACCGGCTGACCTGGGGCCACGCCA
>CALNBU010000964.1 GCA_937875615.1 uncultured Archangium sp. | reverse complement strand
GTGGGGCGCCGCGCTCATCGACGCCTCCACCGGCGAGTTTCTGGCCCTGGCGCCCGGCGCGCTCGAGCTGGTGGCCGAGCAGCTGACGGCGGTGGCGGTAAAGGAGCTGCTGGTGCCCGAAGGAATGGCGCCGCGGCTGGAGCCGCTGCTGCGCGCCTTCGGGAGTCGCCCGTCGCTGGCCTCGCTGGCGGCCGAGGCCTTCTCCGAGAAGCGGGGCCGCGCGCTGTTGCTCAAGCACCTCGGGGTGCAGTCGCTCGAGCTCTTCGAGCCGATGCATCCATCCGTCGTAGGTGAAGTCGTCCACCACCGAGGTGTCGCGGCCGTCGTAGGCCTCCATGGCATCCAGAGCGCGGCGGGGGCGGCGCTGCGCTACCTGCAGGAGACCCAGAAGAGCGGCGCCAGCCACGTGGACCGCATCTCGCTCGCCAGCCGCGGCGCGACGCTGGTCATCGACGAGTCCAGCCGCGCCAACCTGGAGCTGGTCAAGACGCTCAAGGACGGCGCGCGCGCGGGCTCGCTGCTGGGGGTGCTGGACCGCACCTCGACCTCGGTGGGCGCGCGCAAGCTGGCCCGCTGGCTGACGGCGCCGCTGTGCGACCCGGGCGCCATCACCGCGCGGCACGACGCGGTGGCCGAGCTCCTGGAACGCGGGGCGCTGCGCGAGTCGCTGTGCACCACGCTGAAGCAGGTGGCGGATCTCGAGCGCCTCTGTGGGCGCCTCTCGTTGGCGTCGGGAGGACCCAGAGACCTGGAGGCGCTGGGCCGCAGCCTGGGGCAGCTGCCGGCGTTGGCGGGCAGCCTGAAGCAGCTCTCGGCGCCGCTGCTGGGGGCGCTGGTGGGGCCGCTGGCCGACGCCTCGCTGGTGGCGCTGGCGGACACCCTGCAGCGGGCGCTGGTGGAGGCGCCGCCGGCGGTGCTGGCCGACGGTGGCTTCGTGAAGAAGGGCTTCGACGTCGAGCTGGACACGCTCATCGAGCTCTCGTCGAGCGGGAAGGATTACCTTCTCAAGCTCGAGGCGCGGGAGAAGGCGAAGACCGGCATCGCCTCGCTCAAGGTGCGCTTCAACAAGGTGTTCGGCTACTACCTCGAGGTGACGAAGGCCAACCTCGCGCTGGTCCCGAAGGAGTGGATCCGCAAGCAGACCACCGCCAACGGCGAGCGCTACGTCACCGAGGAGCTGAAGACCTACGAAGAGAAGGTGCTCACCGCCGACGAGCAGCGCATCGCGCTGGAGCAGCGGCTCTTCGAGCAGCTCCGGGGACTGGTGGTGGCGCGGGCCTCGGCCCTGCGCGCGGCCGCCGACGCGGTGGCCACCCTCGACGTGCTGGTGTCCTTCGCGCGGGTGTCGGCCGAGCGGCACTACACGCGGCCGGAGCTCGACGAATCGGCGACCATCGAGCTCGAGGCCGGCCGGCACCCGGTGGTGGAGCAGGCCCTGGGCTCAGACTCCTTCATCGCCAACGACGTGCGGGTGGCCTCGGCCGACGCGCAGGTGTTGATCATCACCGGGCCCAACATGGCGGGGAAGTCCACGGTGATGCGCCAGGTGGCGGTGGCGGTGGTGATGGCGCAGGCCGGCTGCTTCGTGGCGGCGAAGCGCGCCCGCATCGGGCTGTGCGACCGCGTCTTCACCCGGGTGGGCGCCTCCGACAACCTCGCCCGGGGGCAGTCGACCTTCATGGTGGAGATGACCGAGACGGCCAACATCCTCCACCACGCCACGCGGCGGAGCCTGGTGGTGCTCGATGAGATCGGCCGCGGCACCAGCACCTTCGACGGCCTCTCCATCGCCTGGGCGGTGGCGGAGCACCTGCACGACCGCGTCGGCGCGCGCACGCTCTTCGCCACGCACTACCACGAGCTGACGGACCTCTCGCGCGAGAAGCCCAGGGTGAAGAACTGCTCCATCGCGGTGCGCGAGCAGCAGGGGCGCATCATCTTCTTGCGCAAGCTCATCGACGGTCCCGCCAGCCGCAGCTACGGCATCGAGGTGGCGAAGCTGGCCGGGTTGCCGCCGGAGGTGCTGGCGCGCGCGAAGGAGCTCCTCCGGAACCTGGAGGCCGGGGAGTTCGACGAGGCCGGGCGGCCCCGGCTGGCGCGTCGGGCCACCGGAGAGAAGGCTCCGCCGACGCCGGTGGTCGACGACTCCCAGCTGGGCCTCTTCGGCGCGCCCGCGAAGGCGCCGCCGCCGCCCGACGCGCAGCT
>CALNBU010000963.1 GCA_937875615.1 uncultured Archangium sp. | reverse complement strand
TCAACGGCGAGGGCGTCCGCTCGGAGCGTCAGCTCGGCGCGCTGCTCGACGCCGCGAGCGGGGCGGTGACGCTGCAGGTGGTGCGCTTCACGCCGTTGCTCGATGGCGTGGCCAGCCCGGAGCTGGTGGAGGTGGAGCTGCCGCTCGGCGAGGGCAGCGGGGTGGTGCGCATCGGCGCGGAGGGCGGCGACGCCTACGTCTGGCAGGTGCGCCCGGGGACGGCGGCCGCCGGCTTCGGCATCAAGGTGGGAGACCGCTTCACCCGGGTGAACGGCGAGCCGGTGCACTCGGTGCTGGCCGTCGAAGACCGCATGGCCCTGGCCCGCCGCAAGACCATCGACTTCGAGTGGGTGTCGGGCGGAGAGACGAAGCGCGCCACCGTCGGCCCGCTGCTGCCAGAAGGAAACCAGAAGTACTGCATGACCTCGCCGGACTTCGGCGTTCGCTTCGGGGCGCCGGGGCTGCCCATCGCGCCGGTGGTCGGTGAGCTGGTGACCACCCACCTGGGGCCGGGGGACGCGCTGGTGGCGTCGCTCAAGCGGCTGCCCGAGGGGGTGATGGTCATCGCCCGCATCCTGGGCAAGCTGACCACCGGAGACGTGCCGCTGGAGTCGATGGGCGGCCCGCTGCAGATCGCCCAGGTCGCGACGCAGAGCGCCGAGCAGGGGTTGGCCACCTTCGTCAGCTCGATGTGGATGGTGTCGGTGAACCTCGCGCTGGTGAACCTCCTGCCGATCCCCATCCTCGACGGCTTCGGCATCCTCACCGCGCTCTGGGAGGCCGTCCGCCGGCGCCCGGTGCCCATGCGCGCGCGGGAGATCGCCACCTGGGTGGGCCTCGCCGTGCTGGGCCTGTTGATGGTGGTGGCCTTCCGCAACGACATCGCGCGGCTGCTGTTCTGCTGATGCTGCTCTCGCTCGACACCTCTACGCTGACCCTGTCGGCGGCCCTGTTGACCCGCGAGGGCGAGGTGCTGGAGCACCGCCTGGTGGGGCCGCCGAAGCGACAGAGCGAGATCCTCCCCGGAGAGCTGGAGTCGCTGCTGGCGGCGCATGGCCGCACGCTGCGCGAGGTGACCGGCTTCGTGGTGGGCCTGGGGCCCGGCAGCTTCACCGGCCTGCGCATCGGCCTGAGCACCGTCAAGGGGTTGGCCTGGGCGCTGGGCGTGCCGGTGGCGGGCGTCTCGTCGCTGGCCGCGCTCGCGCACGAGGCCGGGGAGGGGCCGGTCTTCGCCTGCGCGGTGGTGAAGAAGGGCGAGCTGTACGTGGGGCGCTACGAGGGCGGGCGGCTGTTGCAGCCCGAGTATTCGCTGCCGCTGGCCGAGCTGGCGGAGGCGCTGAAGGCAGCCCCCGGCGCGCGCCTGGTCGGCCCGGCGCTGGTCGACTACCGGGCGCCGCTCGAGGCCCTGGGCGTGCCCGCGGCCGTCCTCGCGGAGGGGCCGCTGGTGCCCTCGGCGGTGTCGCTCGCGCGGTTGGCGACGTTGCCCGGGCGCTTCGACGCGCAGGCGGTGTTCGCGCTCGAGCCGCCTCCGGGGCTCCGGCGCCGAAGAGAACCCGAAGTTTCCTCCACTGCCCGGCGTCGAGCCGAAGGCCCGCCTCAAGGAAGACTGAAAGAGCCATGACGCAACCCAATATCGCCGTCGTCGGAGCCACCGGACTCATCGGTCGGCAGCTCATCAACGCGCTCATGCAGCGCGACGTGGAGCCAGAGCAGCTGCGCTTCTTCTCGAGTCAGGCCAGCGAGGGGGAAGAGCTCGACTACCAGGAGGAGACGCTGCCCACCGAGCCGCCCGGGGCGGACGCCTTCCGCGGGGTCGACGTGGTGCTGAACGCCGCGCCGGCGTCGGAAAGCTCGTCCTGGTATTCGGGAGCTGTCGCCGCGCGCGCAGCAGGCCGGGGCGTGGGTGGTCGACGTGTCGGGCGCGTTCCGGGTGGACACCGCGGTGCCCCTGGTGGCGCCGGGGGTGAACGATGCGCTTCTCCAGCGGCCGTTCCAGGGCCGGGTGGTGTCGGTGGCGCACCCGGTCACGCAGGCGCTGTTGCTGACGCTGGCGCCGCTGCGCGCGAAGTTCGGGCTGGCCTTCGCCGACGTCACGTTGCTGCTGGGCGCGGCCTCGCAGGGCAACGCCGGCGTCGAGCAGCTGAGCAGGCAGACCGCCGCGCTGATGAACGGGAAGGAGCCTGAGCTGGAGCTCTTCCCGCATCGGCTGGGCTTCAATGTCATCCCCGCCGCGGGGGCCTTCGAGGGCCCGCTCTCGGCGGTTGAGCGTCACCTGCTGGTGGAGGCCGCGCGCATCTGGAGCGGCGACGAGCTCCCCGCGCTCACCGCCACCGCGCTGACGGTGCCCACGTACCACGGCGCCACGCTGGTCATCTCCGCGCACCTCGGACGGCCGGTCGACGCCGAGGGCGTGCGGGCGACGCTGAAAGAGGCGGGCGGGCTCAAGCTGCTCGATGATCCATCGCAGAACATCTACCCCATGCCCATGCTCTCGACCGACGACGCCGCGCCGCACGTGGGTCGGGTGCGGGCCGGCGGCCCGCGCGTGCAGCTGGTGGCGGCCATCGACAGCGCCTGGCGGCTGGCGGAGAGCGCCGTCGACATCGCGTTGAAGCTCGGCGGGCGCAGCTGACAAATTGTCATTCCGGGTCGCCCACCTCCAGGTGAAAACAAGCGTAAATTCAGTGCCTTGAGTTCTGCTGCAGCTGGCAAGCTCCTTGCTTTTCCAGCGCCCGCCCATGAATCGCCTCGTCTCTCTGCTTACGGTGTTCAGTCTCGGCGCGGCGGCGCAGACCGTGTTCTTCTCTCGGGAAGACGACACGACGGCGACCACGTACACCTACGGCAACAGCGGCTGCACCGTGAGCCTGCCGATGCGCTGGACCAACCGGCTGTACGCCGTGACCAATATTCCGGGCAACCCGTTCACCATCTGGGCCACCGAGTCGAGCAGCTGCGGCAATGCGCCCGAGGACGCCGACGTGGTCATCACCGAGGTCGCGAACCTGCTCTTCAACGGCACGCGCACCGGGGTGTTCAACATCGACCTCAGCACGCTTCCAGGTCACCTGACGGCCACTGACGGCGGGACGAGCGTCGCCTGCCCGTCGAGCACCCCCGCCACCAAGAAGCACCAGCTGTGTGGCTCGGTGGAGTACCTCTATTCGACGGGCATCGGCGGGACGACGCAGTACTCCAAGGCCACCGCGTTCGCGTTGATCTACGACACCGAACCCCCCGGCCGGCCCACCATCGTGTCCTTCCACCCGCAGGACAGCGCGGTCGACGTCACCTTCTCGGTGGGCAGCGACACCACGCGCGTCACCGTCGAGGTGATGGCGCAGGGTGAGTCGACCTACCGGACCGTGGGAGAGGCGCTGGTCGCCAACACCAGCAACGTCCGCGGGACGGGCCTGAGCAACGGGGTGCAGTACCTGGTGCGGTTGCGGGCGTACGACGGGGCCGGCAATCTGAGCGACCCGTCGGACGCGGTCGAGGTGGCGCCCATCGACACGATTGGGCTGTATGGCTACTGGGCTGCCAACGGAGGCGACGTGGAGGGCGGTTGTAATGCCGCGCCTGCGCTGTTGCCCCTGATGTTCGCCGCGCTGGTCTGGCGCGGCCTGCGGAGAAAGAAGCAATGAGAGTTGCGCTGTTGTGGAGCGTGGTGTCGTTCTCGGCGCTGGCGCAGACCTTCGTGTCTGACGAGCACCGGACCAAGGAGTCTCCACGCTCGATGTTCCTGGAGATCAAGCTCTCGCCGTACATGCCGTTGATCGACCAGCCGTTCCAGAACAAGCCGGTCGCCGAACGTCCGTACGCCTTCTTCTTCGGCGAGAACAACCCCATGCTGTTGGGGGAAATCGAGTTCGAGTACCAGCTCTTCCAGGCCTTCGGCTCCCTCGCCATCGGCGCGTCGGTCGGCTACGCCGAGAAGTACGGGCAGGCGCTCGACGTCACCAATGACTCCCGGGTGGGGCAGAGCACGGGGTTGTCCATGGTGCCCATCAAGGCGCTGCTGGTCTACCGCTTCGACTGGTTGAAGCAGAAGACCAAGATCCCGCTGGTGCCGTACGTGAAGGGCGCCTTCGTGGCCATCCCCTGGTGGATCACCAACGGCGGCGAGGTCGAGAACGTCCGCGAGTTCGCGGGGCGCGGCACGCGCTTCGGTCTGGCGGGGGTCTTCGGCCTCGCGCTGGAGCTCGACTTCATCGACCCGCGCCTCGCGCGCGACTTCGACAGCAGCATGGGCGTCAACCACACGTACCTCTTCGCCGAGGCCACGCTGCAGGGCATGGACTTCTTCCCCTCCGTCGGCGCCCCGCTGAACCTGAGCTCGCAACACTTCATGTTCGGCCTCGGGCTTGAGTTCTGACGCTGCGGCGAAGGCGCCGTGGCTGGAGGTGTGTTGCGCGGCGCTGCCCGCGGCGCTGCACGCAGTGGTGTGGTTGGGGCGACTCCACCCCGATGAGCTCTTTCAGTCGCTCGAGGTGGCGCTGCGCGACGCCTATGGCTTCGGCGTCGTAGCCTGGGAGTGGCAG
>CALNBU010000962.1 GCA_937875615.1 uncultured Archangium sp. | reverse complement strand
TCTTGCCCCGCGCGTCGTCGTCGTCCTCGTCGTGCAGCGTCAGGGCGGGCCGCGCCTCTTCCTGGGGCGGCGGCGTGCGCAGCGCCTTCGGGCGCGCGGGCGCGGTCAGCGACTCGGACTGGCGACCCGGCTGCGCCACCACCATCACGCCCGGCGCGGTCTCCTCCTGCACCGGCTCGGCCATGCCCTTCGGCGCCGCCGTCAGCGAGGGCTTGCGCGCGATGTCGGGCACCTTCGCCTCGGCGGCGGTGGCCCGCACCTTCGCCATGATGCTCTGCACCCGGACGTTGCCGGTGGCGTCGGCGGTGAACTCCGCCGACTCCAACAGCCGGCGCGTCTCGTCGCGGCGGTCCTTGAAGTGCCGCAGCACCACCTCGCCCACCTGCTCCGGGTGCCAGAAGGCGCCGGGCGCGGCGCGCTCCAGCTCACGGGCGAACTCCAGCGCGGTGGAAAAGCGCTTCTCCCGGTCGCGCTGCAGCGCCTTGAGTACCACCGCGTCGAGCTCCGGGCCCACCTGCGGGTTCCACTTGGAGGGCGGCTGCGCCGTCTCACGCAGGGCGGCCATCATCGCCTCTTCGGGCGTCTTCCCGTGGAAGAGGCGCAGGCCGGTGAGGCACTCGTGCAGCACCACGCCCAGCGCGAAGATGTCGCTGCGGGGGTCGAGCGGCTCTCCACGAATCTGCTCCGGAGACATGTACCCGGAGGTGCCCTTCACCATCCCCACGCTGGTGTGGTTGCCGCGCCCCAGGGCCTTGGCGATGCCGAAGTCGAGCAGCTTGGTGACGCCCTCGTAGGTCACCATGATGTTCTTCTCGGCGACGTCGCGGTGAATCACTATCTGCCGCCGGCCCCGCGCATCGGTGAAGGTGTGCGCGTAGTGGAGCGCCAGCGCGGTGTCGCGCACCGAGCTGAGCGTCAGCCCGATGGGAATCGACTCCCGGGCGTTGCGGCAGGCCCGGGCCATCTCCACCAGCGTGCACCCCTGGACGAACTCCATGGCCATGAAGAGCTGGCCTTCGTCGGTGTCGAGCTCGTACACCTGCGCGATGTTGGGGTGGTTGAAGACGGCGGTGATGCGCGCCTCCTCGAGGAACATGCCCACGAAGTCTTCTTCACCGCCGATGTCGGGGAGAATCGTCTTGAGCACCACCAACTTCTTGAAGCCCCCCAGGCCCGTCTGGTGCGCGAGGTAGATGGCGCTCATGCCGCCGGTCGAGAGCCGGCACAGCACCTCGTACTTGCCGAGCTGCCGACGGTCGAGCGTCGAGCTCGGTGCGATGAAGGAAGGAGTCGCCACCTGAAAGTCGGCCCGCAGCCTAGCGCGAGGTCAGGTGGCGGATTCAAGGAGTTGCACGAGGTAGGACATCCACCGCGACAGGTGAGACCCACCCACGCTACTTGCCGATGCAGAAGCGGCTGAAGATGGCGTCGAGCAGCGCGGCGGAGGCGTCGGCGCCGGTCAGCTCCGCGAGCGCCTGCAGCGCCAGACCCAGCTCGCCGGACACCACCTCGAGCGTGGCGAGGGTCAGCGCTTCGCGCGCGGTCGACA
>CALNBU010000961.1 GCA_937875615.1 uncultured Archangium sp. | reverse complement strand
GCGGAGAAAGCGGAAGCGGAGCGAGTCGAAGCGGAACGACTGGCGGCAGAGAAGGCGGAGGCGGAGCGAGTCGAAGCCGAACGTCTGGCTGCAGAGGAAGCGGAACGAATCGAGGTCGAGCGTCTGGCCGCGGAAAAGGCGGAGGCGGAGCGCATCGAGGCCGAACGTCTGGCCGCAGAGAAGGCGGAGGCGGAGCGAGTCGAAGCCGAACGTCTGGCTGCGGAGAAGGTGGAAGCGGAGCGAGTCGAGGCGGAGCGCATCGAGGCCGAACGTCTGGCCGCGGAGAAGGCGGAGGCGGAGCGCATCGAGGCCGAACGTCTGGCCGCGGAGAAAGCGGAAGCGGAGCGCATCGAAGCCGAACGTCTGGCGGCAGAGCGGGTCGAAGCGGAACGACTGGCGCAGGAACAACGCGACGCCGAGGCGCGCGCGGCGGTCTTCGAAGAGGCGCGCCTGCGCTACGAAGAAGAGAAGCGTCAGGCGCAGCAGGCTGCGGAGCGCGCCGCGGCGGAGGAGTTGCGCCGCGCCGCGGAGCTCGCGGACGAAGAGGAGGAGCGGGAGGCCGTCCGTCGACGGCAGCTCCAGGCCGACGCCGAAGCGAAAGAAGCCGCGGAGCGCGACGAGGAGGCGCGCGCGCTCGAGGAGGCCCGGGCTGCGAAGGCCCGGGAAGACGCGGAGCGTCTCGAGGAGGAGGCGCTCCTGGCCGCCGCGCAGGTGGCGCGCCAGCGCGTGCAGTCGGGCATCCTCCCGGCGGTGCAGGTCAGCTCCCCCTCACAAGCGGAGCTGTCGCAGCCGCCCACTCAGGCCGCGCTCCCCGCGCCGCCGCGGGTCGAGCAGCAATCGCTGGTGGAGCGGATGAACGCCGCGCTCCGGCAGGCCTCGTATGTCGGCCCGCCGCCCGCGCCGCCGCAGCGGGAAGAGAAGACGGATCCACACATCGTGCCGCCGGTGTCGTCGCCATCCGAGGCGCGCAAGCCGCTGGTGTTGAACGCCGGCGCCACCCGGGACGCAGACCTCTGGCAGGTGTCTGACCCCTCCGCGACGGTGACCGGCGCCGAGAGCTTCGAGGAGGCGTTGCGCCGGGTCGACTCCAACCTGGAGCGGCTGGTGTCGGAGGCGCCCAGCGAGCTCCCGCTGGTGGAGCCCATCATCGAGGCGGAGGTCGTCACGCCCTCACAGGTGGCGGAGCCCTTCGAGAGCCCGGCGGACAGCGCCGACGCCGCGAAGGCGCGCCGCCAGCGGCTCCTCAAGCGCGCGATGGAGAACCTCAGCAACCTCCCCACGTCGTCGCCGTCGGGGCTGGGTGGTTCTCCGTCCGGGGTGCAGAGCGCGCCATCTTCTCCGGCCCTCGGGCCGCCGGTCCCCTCGGCGGCGGAGCAACAGCTCGCGATGCAGATCGAAGCGCGGCACGCGCAGCTCGCGAAGAAGGACCCGTTCCTGACGCTCGGGGTGTCGGCCAGCGTCAGCCGCGACCAGGTGAAGGCCGCGTTCCTCTCGCTCGCCAAGACCTTTCATCCAGATCGACTCCCGCCCTCGCTCCCGCACCTGGGGCAGAAGATGAGCGCGGTGTTCGAGGGCATCCGCGAGTCCTACGAGACGCTCTACGACGAGGAGAAGCGCGCGGCCTTCGTGGCCCGCCGCCAACAGCAGCAGAGCACCGCGCTCGACCCGGCGCTCGCGCGGCAGGCGAGCGACCTCTTCAAGATGGCGGAGGTGTACTTCAAGAAGCGCGACTACCGGCAGGCGGAGGCCCACTACGCCAGGGCCCACGCCATCGACAAGGGCGCGACCAGCCTCGCCGCTCAGGGGTGGGCCATCTACATGGACCCCTCTCGCCGGACCGACGCGCCGCACGCGCGGCAGCTGATGCAGAAGGCACTCAGCCTCGACGCCGACAACGACCGCGCGCACTACCAGCTCGGGGTCATCGCGCGGGTGGAGGGCGACATGGACCGCGCCGAGCGCCACTTCCGCGACACGGTGCGGGTCAACCCCAAGCACCTCGAGGCCAACCAGGAGCTCCGGCTCATCGAGATGCGCCGGAAGAAGGCCGCGGAGAACGCTTCGAAGAAGAGCGGCTTCTTCGGGTGAGCCGCGAGGCCCGGCTACCGGAGCAGACCGGCGAGCGCGACCCTCGCCTCATCGTTCAGCGAGAGGAACTGTACGCCCATGCCGGCCGGTTGGTCGGCGTCGGGGAACCGCCGCACCCACTGCACGCGGGCCTCGGTGCGCAGGGCAGGCGCGCCGGACAGCTGGAACTCGAGCGAGAGCGTCTCGCCGGCCTCGAGCAGCAGCTCTGACTTGAGAAAGGCCCCGCCGGTGGAGACGTCGGAGGACGCGAAGACCAGCGTGCCCGCGCCCGACCCGTCGCGCGCCCGAAACCAGGCCTCCACTTCGAAGCGTTGCTCACTGCGTTGTTCGGTCATCGTTTGGTGCCGGAAACATTGACACGCTGTGTGTCAAAGCGAAACATTCGCCGACTTTCCCGTTCGAAAGGCATGTGACCGTGGCGAAGCAGCACCTGTTGTTGGTGGACGCTGACGCGAAGAGCCTTCGCGTGATGGAAGTCAGCCTCAAGAAGGCCGGCTTTCAGGTCACGACCGCCATCCACGGTAAGGACGCGCTGGAGAAGGTGCAGATCAGCCCACCCGACCTCGTGCTGTCGGAGACGCGGATGCCCGAGATGGACGGGCTCGAGCTGTGCAAGGTGCTCAAGAGCGACGAGCGCTTCCGCGGCATCCCCTTCGTGTTCCTGACCAGCCAGAAGGGTGTCGAGGTCAAGGTGCGCGGCCTGGAGCAGGGCGCCGACGACTACCTCACCAAGCCCATCTACATCAAAGAGGTGGTCACCCGGGTTCGCATGATTCTCCAGAAGGTGGAGAAGGACCGCAGCGACCGCAAGGAGACCAAGAACGGCTTCGTCGGAAACCTCGCCGACATGGGCGTGGTCGACCTGGTGCAGACCTTCGAGATCGGCCGGAAGACCGGCACCGTCAAGCTCGAGGGAGACCGCGCGGGCGTCGTCTACTTCAAGGAGGGTCGGGTCATCGACGCGGAGCTGGGGCGGCTCCGGGGCGAGAACGCCTTCTACCGGATGCTCAACACCTTCGAAGGCAAGTTCGAGGTGTCGTTCGTCCCGTCGGATCGCCCCGAGCGCATCGAGGTGTCCACGCAGGGCCTGCTGATGGAGGGCATGCGTCGGCTCGACGAGTGGGGCCGCATGCTGGAGCAGCTGCCGCCGCTGGAGACGGTGTTCGAGCTGGACTACGCGCAGCTCTCGGACCGCCTGGCGGAGATCCCGGACGAGGTGAACGGCCTGCTGCGGCTCTTCGATGGGCGCCGCACCCTGTCGCGGGTCGTCGACGACTCCGACTTCGAAGATCTCGCGGCGCTGGGCATCATCTCCAAGCTCTACTTCGAGGGCCTCATCCGTGAGGTCGGCAACCTGTCCGAGGTCGCCAGCGACGACGAAGGGAAGAAGAAGCCCGGCATCGAAGAGTGGCTCAACACCGGCCCGACGCCCACGGGCGGCGAAGCCTCGGTCGCGCCCTCGGTGACGCCGGCCGTCGCGTTGCCGCCCGCGCCTTCTCCCGAGGTCCCGACCACCGACGCGCTGAGGGCGGAGATCGACGCCGCGGAGCCGGAGGTCCCCACCCAGTCCCTCGAGGTGCCCATCGACGTGGTGCCGGAGCCGGCCGAGTCGACGGGCCCCCGCGCCGCGGTCCACCATTTCGAGCCGAAGCCGAAGGGCGCGCGGCCCACGCCACCTCCGCCGTCGCGGGAGCCGGCGCCGTCGCAGTTCCTGGTGGCGGAGCCGCCGCGGGAGCTGGAGCGCGCACGGCAGCGGCTCCTCGGACAGTGGGCGGCCATCGAAGGTGAAGGGCAGGACGGTGACGCGGCCTGGGGCGCGACCTCTGGTTGGACCCGCTACGACGGTGGCTCGTCGCCAGCGCCCGAGAACCCACCGGTGTTCGGTGGTGCCGCGCTGGAGCGCAGAGACCTTCCTCCGCTGAAGCCGGTGGAGCCGCCGTCGACGCCCGCGGCGCTTCCCGAGCAGGACCCCGACGCGCTGCCGCCGGAGCCGGTCTCTGAGTCGCTGACGCCCGCGGCGCCCTCCCGGCCGGTCCCTGTTCCGCAGGAGAAGCCGCCTACGCCGCCCCCTTCTTGGTCGTGGAAGAGCGCGCCAGAGGTGGTGAGCGCGCTGGCCGAAGGCGGACCTGCCGTGGAGGTGCCGCCGAGCGCCACGCCGCCGACGCCGCAGGTGAACGTGACCGAGGTGGGCCGCGTCTCCGCGCCGACGCCGGTCCCCGCCCCCGTCGCGCGCGGCGACGGTCTGGAAGACGCCTTCTTCGGCTCCGACGCGGCGACCGAGCCGTTGAGCGACGAGCTGACCACGCCCATCCGCACCAGCCGCACGCTGCCGTTGGTCATCATCGGCGGATTGGCCGCCGGCGATGACCAACGGCAGCGTGCGGCTGGT
>CALNBU010000960.1 GCA_937875615.1 uncultured Archangium sp. | reverse complement strand
CCCTACACGACGCTCTTCCGATCTACAGCTGTGCGGTGGCGGGTTGCAGCTGAACTTCTCGGCGCCGCCGACGCTGGCCCGCGCCCCTGCCCAGGAAGCGCTCCAGCACCTCGCCCGCGCCGCGCAGGAGGCCGTGCGCAACGCCGCGCGCCACGCCGGTGCGACGAGCGTGAGTGTCGCGCTCGAAGACCTCGGTCACGCCATCTCGCTGCGCGTCACCGATGATGGCGTCGGCCTCCCTCCCCAGGCGGCGGAGCGCTCGACCGGAGGGCTGCGAAACCTGGCCCGCCGCGCGGCTGCCCTGCGCGGCGAGCTCAACCTGTCAGCCGGCCCGGCAGGAGGGCTGCAGTTGACGCTGCTGGCACCGCAGCCCTCCTCTCCGCGCGGGAGCTCGTCAGGCCCGGCTCAATAGAGCGCGTCGACTTTGTCGAGGTCGAGGCCTTCGACGGTGCGCTCGTCTTTCTTGCCGCCGCTCCAACGCACAGACGACAGTTCGTAGGCGTAGGTCGCGCCGGCCGGGGCGGAGACCGTCACCGTCCTGTTCGCCGCGGAGGCCACCGAGGCCGACAGGCCGTTCCCGGCGATGGTGAGGTCGACGTTGGCCGAGATGGCGCTCTGCAGCCCGTTCGACTCTTCGGCCGTCACCACCAGCCACACGTAGGTGACGACCCGCAGGTTGCCGGCGGCTTCGGCGTTGCGGAGGTCCTTGAGCAACTGCGGCTTGCTGTTGACGCAGCTCCTCCACGCCCTCTCGCGGAGCTGCAGCTCGGCCAACTGGAGCTTCGCTTCGCGGAAGGCCTTGACCGTCGCGCTGCCGCTGAAACCCTTGTAGCTGCCCGAGAACTCACTCTCCTGTGCCTTCGTGACGTTGATGCTGTGCGGCGCGCTCTTGGGAATGGCCGTCGAGCAGGCGTCGGTGACGCGCTCGAAGTCGACCTTGCTCCCCTTCTTCAACACCACGTAGCCCAGCGCCACCTTGGGGGCGTCGATGCGGCGGAACTTGGTGCTGCCCATGGTGAGCGTCTTGGGGCCCACATTCACCTGTGCGGAAGCGACTCCCGCAGTGCACAGCGCGGTCAGCAATACGAAACGATTCATGCAATCTCCTCTTTGAGTGGGGTGCTGCGCGCCGGCTCTTCCGGCGCAGCGCCGCAACGAGCGGCGAGCGCGCAGCATTCAGCAGCGCCACCGCGCGCGCACTCGACATGGGAGCCCCATGGGAGCGTGACCTTCATCGCCGATGCGCGTCCGACGATTGCTGCCTGGCGCGACGACTCCAACCACGTCCGGCCTCATGGCTCCCTTGGCGGCCTCACTCCGAACGAGTACGCAGCACGCTTCACCAACCACGGACTCACACTACGAGTGGCCTGGAGACCGGGGGCACGTCACCGAGAATCACTGGTCCGAAGGACTCAGGCAGGTCGATTCTTCGGGGGAATCCGCGGCGAAATTGCCGTGGAAAATCACCCAAAACGTCAACGCGACTGGCAGATGTCTCACGAATTGAGGTGTCGCCTCGCGGTGACAATCCCACATGTCTCCGCTGAGCACCGTCTGGCATCACTTCGGGCCTTCGCCCGACGTGGCCGGGGTGTTGGCGCGGGCGCTGCGCGACGGCGCGACGGTGGGCGAGTCTCTGGCGCAGCACGCTCCGCAGCTGGCGCGGGTGGCGGTGCGGCGCGCGGCGCGGCGCTTCGATGACGGGCCGCTGGCGCTGTTCATCGTCGACGTGCGCGACGCGCTCCGCCGCCTGCTGTTGGAGGCCTCCGCGCAGGTGGCGGACGTGCCGGTGCGCACGGCGCTGCGGCGGGCGGCCGGGCAGGTGACGGGCGACACCTTCGTGCAGCACCTCATCAACACCCTGCTGGAGGCGCACGGCGCGTACTCCGAGGCGGTGGTGGTGAAGGGCGTGGCGCGGGTCGCCAGCGCGAAGGCGCTGACGGCGTTGTTCGAGCGTTCGCTGTGCGTGCTGGTGACGCGGGCCGACGCCGGGCGGCGCTGCGGCGAGCGCAGCCGGCGCCTGGAGTTCATCGCGCTGCCGTCGCCGTCGTCTCCGCGGGCGTAGCCGACCGGCCCTCGGGGAGTTCTGAGTGATCCTCAGAACTCTGAGGGTTGCGCCCAGCTCAACCCACTGAAAACACTGTGTTCTGTCGACTGGCCCGACCCTCGCATTCGGCCTCCGCGCTTCTTGCTTTCAGGGCCGACCCCGACGGAAATGCAGCCGAGGACACGACATGAACTTCAAATCGAAATGGTGGCAGTTCGCGCAGGCGACCGCGCTGGCGGGCGCGCTGGCGGGGTGTGACAACCCCAACAACCCCATCCCGCCGCCCGAGGCCATCAACACCCGGGGCGGGCTGACGACCTTCTCCGGGAACAGCGCCTGCGGCGACCTCGAGCAGTACCTCGAGGACACCGCAGTGCTGCAGATGCGCTCCCAGCTCGAGGCCATGCGCGACGAAGTGCCCGGCTGGGGGTGGTGGGGCTTCAGGGGTGGGTTTGGCGGGCTGGACAACCTCGAGGCTTCGGCGGCGGGCAGCGCCGCGCCGCCCAGCGCGCCCAGCGCCTACACGCAGACCAACAACCAGGTGCAGGGCGTCGACGAGGCCGACTTCGTGAAGAATGACGGCACCCGCATCTTCTCGCTGTCGGGCGACAGGCTCTACGCGGTGAAGAGCTGGCCGGCGAGTGAGCTGGGCGTGCAGGGCAGCCTGAAAATCGAAGGCTGGCCGCGGGAGCTGTTCATCGACGGCACCGACACGGCGGTGGTCTTCTCGACGGTCTACCAGTGGTACCCCATGTCGCACGCCGGGTCCTACTGCCTGGGCCTCGACTGCGGCTACTACTACTCGAACACCGTCAAGGTGACGCACGTCGACGTGAGCGACATGGCGAACCTCCAGGTGACGAAGGAGGTCTACCTCCCCGGCTCGTACCTCTCGGCGCGCAAGGTGGGCTCGTCGGTGCGGGTGGTGTTGACCGACAGCTTCAACTACCCCGACGGCTTCAAGTGGGGCCCGGAATGGAGCGAAGGTCTGTGGAACGACAAGCCGCGCCTCCGCGCCGCCTACGACCGCGCCATCGCCGAGAACGAGCTGCTCATCCGCGCTCAGACGCTCGCGCACTGGCTGCCGGCGTCGCAGGTGAAGGTGAACGGCGTCACCCACAGCGTGCCGCACGCCTGCAGCGACGTCTCGCGCGTCAACGGCCCCACGCGGCTGGGCCAGGTCTCGGTGGTGACGCTCGACCTCACCGGCGACAGCTTCGCGCGCAGCACCATCCTGGCCGAGGCCGGCGAGGTGTACGCCTCGCAGAACAACCTCTACGTGGCCACGCAGCACTGGTGGTGGTGGCCGGCGCCCGGTCAGCGCGACGCGACGTACATCCACAAGTTCGACATCAGCCAGCCCGCGCAGGCCACCTACGTGGCGTCGGGCGTGGTCGACGGGCAGATTCTCGACCAGTTCTCGCTCGATGAGGCGGCCACCGGCGAGCTCCGCGTGGTGACCACCATCAACAACCGCGTGCCCGACCTGCAGAACCCCGACAACTGGTGGGGCACGGTGCGCACCACCAACCGTCTCTCGGTGCTGCGCGACAACCAGGGCTTCCTCCAGATCATCGGCGCCTCGCAGGACCTCGCCGAGGGTGAGCGCGTCACCAGCAGCCGCATCGTCGGCAACCGCGGCTACGTGGTGACCTTCGAGCAGGTCGACCCGCTCTTCACCTTCGACCTCTCGGTGCCGGAGCAGCCCACGCTCATCGGCCAGGTGAAGATTCCGGGCTTCTCTTCCTACATGCACCCGCTCGATGAGAATCACCTGCTGACCATCGGCACGTACATGGACGAAGACGCCAACTGGCAGTCGCGCCGCCTGCAGCTCGCCATCTTCGACGTCACCGACATGGCCAACCCGCAGCAGACGCACGTGCAGCTGGTGGGCTCGCTGTCGAGCTACAGCGAGGCGCAGTCGGAGCACAAGGCCTTCAACTACTTCGCGGCCAAGAAGCTGCTGGCGATTCCCTTCACCGACTGGAGCTGGGATGCCAGCGACTACTGGAGCGCGTTCCGCTCGGAGCTGAAGGTGTACGGGGTCGACGCGCAGACCGGCTTCGTGGAGAAGGGCGCGGTCAGCCTCCGCGACCTGTACCAGGTGCAGGACTACTACTCGTGGCGCTACTACTACGAGCCCTGGGTGCGCCGCAGCGTGATGGCCGATGACTTCGTCTACGCCATCTCCGACTCGGGCATCCGCGTCGCGCACATCTCCAACCTCGCGCAGCCGGTGCAGACCGCGCCCTTCACGCGCTACACCGGCGAGTAGACGCAGCACAGCTGTGAGGTCCGTGGCGGCGCGTCGGGGTTTCCCGGCGCGCCGTCTGCGTTTCTTCAGCCGGTGAAGGTGTACAGCGGCCCGTCGGTGCCCTGCCCCGGCCAGCGGGTGAGGTCGACCTCGCCGCGGCGCCGCAGCAGCCCCACCAACCAGCCCTGCACGAAGGCGAAGTGCTCGAGGAAGCACCACGGCGCGGGCAGCGTGGCGGGCACGCGCAGCAACGACTGGTGCGCCGGCAGCATGGAGGTGAAGCGCGCCCACAGGGCCTCGGAGTCGCCGGGGCGCGTCAGCCCCAGCCAGGGGCCGGGGTGGGCGAGGTGCTGCTGCCAGGGGCCGTGCGCCACCTCCAGCAGCTCCCAGGCGGGCGGGGCCTCGACCCACAGCGCCTC
>CALNBU010000959.1 GCA_937875615.1 uncultured Archangium sp. | reverse complement strand
AGCTGGGATGGCGGGATGCCCGGCGCGGCCTCCGGCGCCACCAGCACCTCTTCGTGGAGCGGGAAGATGCCCGCGCGCTGCGCCAGCTCCACGTTGCGTTGCAGGGAGCGGCCCAGGAGCACCGCCTTGCGGCCGCTCTGCTTCGCCAGCAGCACCGCGTGGGCCACCCGGTGGAGGTGCGAGCCGAAGAGCGCGATGACCAGCCGGCCGGGCGTGCGCTGGAGGATGCGCTGGAAGGTGTCGCGCACCAGCGATTCGCTGCCGGTCCACCCCGGCACCTCGGCGTTGGTGGAGTCGGAGAGCAGCACGTCGACGCCCGCTTCGCCCAGCTCGCCGAGGCGCTGGAGGTCGGTGAGCTGGCCGTCGATGGGCATGCCGTCGAGCTTGAAGTCGCCGGTGTGCAGCGCGGTGGCGCTGGGCGTGCGCACGAAGAGGCCCACCGCGTCGGGCACGGAGTGCGTCACCCGCAGCGCCTCCAGCTCGAAGTGCGTGCCGACGCGGAAGGGCGCGCGCGGCCCCACCTCGCGGAGGTCTGCTTCGAGGCCGGCCTCTTCCAGCCGGTGGCGGGCCAGGGCCAGCGTGAAGGGGGTGCCGTACACCGGCACCGGCACCTCGCGCAGCAGCCAGGGCAGGGCGCCCAGGTGGTCTTCGTGGGCGTGGGTCAACACCAGCCCCTTGAGCGACGCCGCGGAGGCCTTCACCCACGAGAGATCCGGCAGCACCACGTCCACGCCCGGTTGGTCGCTGCGCGGGAACATGAGGCCACAGTCGATGAGCAGCCGCTCGTCGGCGTGCTCCAGCACCATGGTGTTCATCCCCACCTCGCCCAGCCCCCCGAGCGGCACCACCTTGAGCCCGCTCATGGGCGTCGGCGCTCCGGCGGCGCGGCGTGGGCAGGCGGAGGTGTCGGCGCGGGAGGTCGGAGGAGCGGGCGGCGCATGGGTCAGAAGCGGTCGACGAGCCAGCCGGCGGCGAAGGCCTCGGCGTACACCTGTGGGTCGTGTCCGGGGACGACGTGGAGCTTCGGGTTGGCCTCGGCCAGCGCCTTGACGGCCGCCAGCTGCGCCAGCACCTGTCCGCGGTCTTCGCCCATGATGAGCGTCGCCAGGCGGGCGCGCTCGCGCACCTGCAGGTAGTTCTCGCGGTACCAGGCCACGTCGCCGAGGAAGAGATACTCCTCACCGTCGGCGCGCTGCACGAAGACCAGCTGGCTGCCAACCGTGTGGCCCGCGGCCCGCCACACCGCCACGCCGGGCGCGATGGCCGCCCCCTGCTGGTACTCGAGCTTCGGCAGCTTCGCCCGCGCGGCCTCGGGGAAGGTGAGCGGCGCGAGGTTGCCGGGCACGGCGAGCTGTTGGGGCGTCAGCGTGAGCGGGAGCTCGGCGAGGCGCGGGTGCACGGCGGCGCCCCCGAGGTGGTCGTAGTGCTCGTGGGTGACGACGATGAACCGCGCGAGGTCCATCGCCGCGCTGACGCGGCCGAAGGCGTCGGCGTCGAAGAAGCTGGCGCCCTCGCTCTTCGCGGTGGCCTCGTCCATGCCGGTGTCGATGAGCCCGCTGCCGCCGTCGGCGTAGCGCACCTGGAAGGCGTACACCGCGAGCGGCACCGACCGCCACGAGGCCCCCGCCAGCACCGCGCGCTCGGGGAAGTCCAGCGTCGCCACGTGCTGCGCGCGCACCTCGGAGGGTCGCTCGCCAGGCCGCTCCTGCGCCAGGCGCCGAAGCGCCGCGAGGTCGATGGTGTACGTGCCCTCGGGCGAGCCGTTGTGCGCGGTGAGCCACCAGAAGGCGGCGGCCACCAGGAGGAGCGCGGCGGCGACGAGGGAGAGCCGTTTCATGGACCGCAGGAGGTGTAGCGGACCCGGGGCCCGTTGCGCGCGATTTCGTGCCCGCCGCTACTTCGCGACGATGATGCCGGCGGGCAGCAGCCGCACCTCGCCGCGCACGTTCTTGTAGAAGACGTAGAACGTCGAGGGCACCACGCGGGACGTCTCGAGCTCCAGCGCCTCACCGGTGCCCCGCGCCCCCTTGACGCTGAACGACGCCTCGCGCGGGTCGAGCTTGACGGCCTTCTTGAGGTCGAAGGTCGCGCCGGCGGAGAGCTTTCGGTGCGCGCCGAGGCCGTTGCCGCCCACCAGGTCGAAGGTCACCTTGTCTCCGGTGACGTCGGCGAAGACCGCCGAGCGGGGCCCGGCCGAGCCGCCGTAGATGCCGCCCACCAGCACCGCGGCGCCCTTGGCGGTGGGGACGATGACCAGCACGTCGTCGACGCGCGCCTTGCCCTTCCACAACGAATCGCCGGAGTCATCGAAGAGCGCCAGCTGCACGTCCTTGACCCCGGGCGGGAAGAGGAAGAGCTCGCGCGAGGCGCTGGGGTCGGCGGCGCTCATGCTGCGTTTGGTGACCTCTCCGTTGGGCTGGGTGAGCTCGACGCGCACCGCGCCGATGGTGGCGTTGTGCAGCTCGATGTCGGCGAGGGCAGGGAGAGCGGTGAGCACGGCGAGGGCGGTGAAGATGCGCAGCATGGGTGAAGCTCCTTGGGGGTTGAGGGGTACGCGGGGGAGGACGAGCCCAGCACACCTCGCGTGCGGGAAAAGTGAAGCGCAGGTCGGCTTCACCTGGTTGTCGGGTGTCAGCGAGCGCCGAAGAGCGCGCGCAGCTCGTCGGTGGTGACCTTCGCGGCGGCGCCGTGGCCCTCCAGCACCTGGGCGATGAGCGCGCGCTTGCGGGCGTGCAGCGAGAGCATGGTCTCTTCGACGGTGTCCACCGACACCAGCCGGTAGACCGTCACCGGGTGCCGCTGCCCCAGCCGGTGCGCGCGGTCGCGCGCCTGGTCCTCCACCGCCGGGTTCCACCAGGGGTCGAGCAGCAACACGTTGGTGGCGGCGGTGAGGTTGAGGCCCACACCGCCGGCCTTGAGCGAGATGAGGAACACCGCGGCGCGGCCCTCCTGGAAGGCGGCCACGCGCTGCCTGCGCTCGGCCGCGCGCGTCGCGCCGTCGAGCTGGAGCGAGCTCAGCCCGCGCGCGTCGAGCGCCTCGCGCAGGAGCTGCAGGTGCGAGGTGAACTGGCTGAAGACCAGCGTGCGCTGGCCGGCCTCCACCAGCTCGGCGATCAGCTCCACCGCGCGGCGCAGCTTGGAGGAGGGCAGCGGCGAGGTGGGGTCGAGCAGCCGGGGGTGACAGGCCGCCAGGCGCAGGCGGGTGAGCAGGGCCAGCACCTCCACGCGCCGCTGCGCCTCCTGCAGCTGCGGGCGCGGCGTCTCGAGGTCCGACAGCGCCGCGAGGCGGGTGTCCTCGTAGAGCTGCCACTCCTCCGGCGAGAGCACCACCCGCACCTTGACCTCGGTGCGGGGCGGGAGCTCGGCGGCCACCTCCGCCTTGGTGACCACGTTGACGGACTGGACGAGCAGGTGCACCGCCTTGGTGCGGCGCAGGAGAAAGGGGCGCAGCAGCTCCGCCAGCTCCGGCGCGGCGGCGGGGTCGAGGCGCTTCTCGATGGGCAGGGCGAAGCGGGTCCGGAAGTCGTCCCAGCCGCCCAGCAGGGGCGGGAAGACCAGCGAGAACAGCGCCCACAGCTCCCCGAGGTGGTTCTCCATCGGCGTGCCCGAGAGCGCGACGCGGAAGTCGGCCTTGAGGCCCTTCGCCGCCAGGAAGCGCTGCGTGGTGGGGTTCTTGAGCTGCTGGGCCTCGTCGAAGACGACGGTGGAGAAGCGCTGCGCCGCCAGCCGCTTCGCGTCGCGCGTCAACAGGCCGTAGCTGATGAGGACCACCTCGCCCGGGCGCCAGGGCCGCGTCCGCGCTCTGGCCTCGGTGTACGTCTGCACCGCGAGGCCGGGGGCGAAGCGGCTCGCCTCATCGCGCCAGTTGAAGACCACGGAGGTGGGCGCCACCACCAGCGCCGGCCCCAGGGGCGCGCGGTCTACCAGCACCGAGAGCGCCTGCAGCGTCTTGCCCAGGCCCATGTCGTCGGCGAGCACGCCGCCGGCGCCCCACGCGGCGAGGCGGGTCAGCCAGTCGAAGCCCTCGCGTTGGTAGGGGCGCAGGGTGGCGCGCAGCGAGGGAGGTGGCTCCGGCGTCAGGCCGCGCGCGGCTTCGCGCCGCGCCTCGAGGCGCTTCCACGCGGCGTCGCTCCGCACCGTCGCGCCGGCGGTCCGCAGCGCCTGGAGCGCGTCCACCGCGGTGGGCCCCAGCGCCAGCCCCTGCTTCGTCGAGCGGGTGTGCGCGGCGAAACGGCGGAGGTGCGCGCGCAGCGCCTGGCTGAGCTCCACGAAGTCATGCGCCTCGACCTGCACGAAGCGCGCGTCGCGACGCGCGGCCTCGATGAGCCGCGCCAGCTCCACCCGTTCGCCCAGCACGTGCAGCTCGCCCAGGGCCCCGAACCAGTCGAGCTCGTGGCGCAGCGTCACCCGCAGGGCGCGCGGGCCGGTGACGCCGAGGTTCCGCAGCGGCTTGCCGACCCACTCCAGCTGCGGGGGCTCGGGGCGGCGCGCGGCGGCCTCCAGCAGCTCGAACACCTCGTCGGCGCGGCGGAACTCGTAGAGGAAGGGGCGCCCGGGGTTGGACTCGGCGCGCTCCAGCGGGAGCTCGCGCTCCAGCGCGCGCAGCAGCTCGACCTCGGCCGCGAGCGCTCTGACCGCGTGCACCGCGCGGGTGCCGCGGCGGAGGTGGACGTCGCGCGGCCCTTCGCCGGCCCGCATCGCCGGCGCGTCGGGGAGCGGCCTGAC
>CALNBU010000958.1 GCA_937875615.1 uncultured Archangium sp. | reverse complement strand
CTGGCGCTCTTCCGCCAGGATCTGCTGGCCGGCCTGGGCCTCGACGTGCACGCGGCCTTCGCGCCGTGGCTGAGCTCGCAGCTGGAGAGCGGCGGCGAGGCCTTCCCCACCTCCGCCGTTCGCGTCGACGGCGGCCTGCGCTTCGACATCGTGCTGCCCATCGAGAAGTTCCCGCTGGTCATCACGCCCTACGTGGGCGTGCGCTACCACGCGTTCACCGTGGGGGCGCTGAGCGACGGGCGCCGCCTCGAGGGCCTGCCCAACCTCGCCTACCTCGGGTTGCGCGCCCTGCGCCTCGGGCTCGACGTGCCCATCCTCGTCGACCGCCTCTCGGTGTTCGGTCGCTTCCTGGTGGTGCCGGTGTTCGGCTCGGGCGAGATCAACGCCAGCGCGTATTTTCCGGGTGGCTCCAACCTCGGGCTGGAGGCCAACGGCGGCGTGGGCGTGTGGCTGCTGCCCTTCCTGCAGGTGCGCGCGTCCTTCGAGTGGATGAGCTACGCCCTGCGTTTCAGCCCGGCGACAGACGCGACCTACGTCGCCTCAGGCGCCACCGACACCTGGCTCGGCGGCAACCTCACCGTGCGCCTCGCCTTCTGATCGGCTCAGCAACGTTGTTTTGAGCTCAAACATTCGGGTAATGCGGGATGCATGGCACGCGTGCTTCTCGTCTCCAACCGCCTGCCCGTCACGCTGACCGAATCTCCCGAGGGGCTGACGGCGCAGGCGAGCAGCGGCGGCCTCGCCAGCGCGGTGGGCAGCGTCCACGATGGCGGGGACTCCTTGTGGTTCGGCTGGGCGGGCCCCACCGGAGACACCTCGAACGAAGAGGTGGAGCGGGTGCTCTCTCCGCTGCGCGCGGTGCCGGTGCCCATGACCGACGCGGAGGTGCAGGCCTACTACGACGGTTTCTCCAACGGCGTGCTGTGGCCGCTGTGTCACTACCTCCTCGACAAGGTGCAGCTCGACGCGCACGGCGATTGGGAGGTCTTCAAGGCCATCAACGAGCGCTTCGCCGACGTGGTGGCCTCGCGGTGGCAGCCGGGCGACGTGGTGTGGGTCCACGACTACCAGCTGGTGCTGTTGCCGCAGTTGCTGCGCGCGCGGTTGCCGGACGCCCGCATCGGCTTCTTTCTGCACGTGCCGTTCCCCAGCACCGAGGTGCTGCGCATTCTCCCGTGGCGCGAAGAGGTGCTGCGCGGGTTGCTGGGCGCCGACGTCATCGGCTTTCACACCGCGAGCTACGCGTACCACTTCACCTACTCGTGCTCGCAGCTGCTGGGCATGGAGCTGGCCGGCGACGTGCTGAAGGACGATGGCCGCCCGGTGCGCGTGGCCGCCTTCCCGCTGGGCATCGACGCCGCGGCCTTCGACACCCGGGCCCGGACCCCGGCGGTGCTGGAGCGGGTCGGCGAGCTGCGCGCGGAGGCGCAGGACCGCAAGCTGGTCGTGTCGGTGGATCGCGTCGACTACACCAAGGGGTTCCTCCGGCGGTTGACCTCGTTGGAGCGCCTGCTGACGAGCAAGCCGGAGTGGCGCGAGCAGCTGCACGTCATCCAGGTGGGGGTGCCGACCCGCGAGAACGTCGACGCCTACGCCGACTATCAACGCGCGGTGAATGAGGCCGTGGGGCGCATCAACGCGGCCTTCGGCACGCCGACCCGGAACCTCATCCACTTCGTCTACCGCAGCGTGACGCCCGACGAGCTGACCGCGCTCTACTGCGCGGCGGACGTGATGCTGGTGACGCCGCTGCGCGACGGGATGAACCTGGTCGCGAAGGAGTACGTGGCCTCCCGCGTCGACCTGGGCGGCGTGCTGGTGCTCTCGGAGTTCGCCGGCGCGGCGACCGAGCTGCACGAGGCGGTGCAGATCAACCCGTACGATCTCGACATGCAGGCCGAGGCGCTGGAGCGCGCGTTGACCATGTCGAACGACGAGCAGCGCTCGCGCATGACCTCGCTGCGCCGCAGCGTCTTCTCCGGGCAGGTGGGGGGCTGGGCGCGCTCGTTCCTCGCCGCGCTCGACGAGAGCCCCGCGCCGCCGGTGAAGACCCCGCGCGCGCAGCTCGACGAGGCGCTCGGCCGGCTCCTCCAGGCGCCCGAGCTGCTGGTGCTGCTCGACTACGACGGCACGCTGGTCGACTTCACCGCCAGCCCGCGCGGGGCCACGCCCGACGCGGCGCTGCTGCGGCTGCTGGGTGGGCTCTCTCGCCGCGCCGGCACGAAGGTGCACATCGTCAGCGGGCGGGACCGGGAGTCGCTCGAGGAGTTCCTCGGCGCGCTGGAGCTCGGGTTGCACGCGGAGCACGGCCTCTGGTCGCGGCCGGCGCGCGGCGAGGCGTGGCGCGCGCGGACCCGGTTGCCGCCGCCCTGGTTCGCGCCGGTGCGGGAGCTGCTGGAGAAGGTGGTGCGGCGCACGCACGGCGCGCTGCTCGAAGAGAAGGGCGGAGGGCTCGCGTTCCACTATCGCGCGACCGAGCCGCTGCTGGGTCAGCGCCGGGTGGCGGAGCTTCGCGCCGCGCTCTCGACGCACGAGCTCTCCGGCTCCTTCGATTTGCTCGACGGCGCGCGGGTGCTGGAGGTGCGGCAGCGCGGCATCAACAAGGGCGTGGTGGTGCCGGAGCTGCTGCGCGCGCACCCGACCGCGTCGGTGGTGGTGCTGGGAGACGACCGCACCGACGAAGATCTCTTCGCCGCATCTCCGCCGGACGCGGTGACCGTTCACGTGGGCGGTGGCCAGAGCGCCGCCCGCTTCCAGCTCCCCGACGTCGCGGCGGTGCGCGCGTGGTTGGGTCGCTTCGTGGAGAGCGCATGAACCCTCATCTCGACTACGGCGCCATCGGCAACGGGCGCGTCCTGGCGCTGGTCGGCCCCGACAGCGGCATCGACTGGCTGTGCCTGCCCCGCTTCGACTCGCCCTCGGTGTTCGCCCGCATCCTCGACGACGAGAAGGGCGGCACCTTCCTCATCCGCCCGGAGAGCGGCCCCATTCGCGGGCAGTACAGCTACCTGCGCAACACCAACGTGCTGCGCGGCGGCTTCGAGCACGGTGACACCAGCTGGGAGGTCATCGACTTCGCGCCGCGGGTGATGACCGGCCACCAGCCCGACGCGCCGCTGGAGCTGGTGCGCCTGGTGCGGCCGCTCAAGGGGACGCCGCGGCTGGTGGTGGAGTTCGACCCGCGCCCCGACTACGCCCGCACCACGCCGCGGCTGGTGGAGCTCGGCAGCTCGTTGCTGGTCGAGGGGAGCCACGTGCCGCTCCGGCTCGTCACCGACGCGCCGATCCCGTTCATCGCCGGTCGCACCGCGCTGAGCCTCTCGCGCCCCTACGTCTTCGTGGTGACGGCCAACCCGGCGCGCGAGGCCAGCCACGTGGCGGAGGCCAACTTCCTGCTGGAGGAGACGGTGGCCACCTGGCGCATCTACGCGCGCTCGCTGGCCCTGCCGGGCTTCGCCGACGAGGCCGTCATCCGCTCCGCGCTGTGCCTCGCGCTGCACGCGCACTCTGACACCGGCAGCATCATCGCCGCGGCGACCACCTCGATCCCCGAGGCGCTGGGCACGCCGCGCACCTGGGACTACCGCTACTGCTGGCTGCGCGATGCGGCCTTCGTGGTGGAGGCGCTGCGCCGGGTGTCGAAGAACGGCATCGGTGAGCGCTTCGTGAAGTTCCTCCGCAACGTGGCCGAGTCGGGGCCGCTGCAGCCGCTCTACGGCGTGGCCGGCGAGCGCGAGCTGCCGGAGGTGACGCTCGACCATCTCCGCGGCTTCGGCGGCACGGGGCCGGTGCGCATCGGCAACGCGGCGGCGCTCCAGCAGCAGAACGATCTCAACGGCGAGCTGCTGCTGTGCCTCGACGCCTTCCTGGGAGACCCGCGCATCGTGCTGGACGACGTCGAGGACTGGTACCCGCTGGTGCGGCGCCTGGTGGAGGAGGCCATCGCGCTGGCCCCGAAGCCCGACACCGGCATCTGGGAGTTCCGTTCGATGCTGCGGCACTACACCTTCTCCCGGGCGATGTGCTGGGCGGCCTGCGAGCGCGGCGCGTCCATCGCCCGCCGCCTGGGGCACCACGCCGACGCGGAGCGCTGGACCCGGGTGGCCACCAACGAGCGCGAGGTGGTGCTGACGCGTGGCTACAGCGCACAGCACGGCTGCTTCACGCAGGCGCTCGACGGGCAGTACGCCGACGCGGCCAACCTCCTGCTCCCGTCGATGGGCCTGCTCGACGCGCGCGACGAGCGCTTCCAGAATACGCTGCGCGACTATGAGCGGCGATTGGTGCGTGGCGGGCTGATGCTTCGCTACGTGAATGAGGACGACTTCGGCGAGACCACCAGCGCCTTCACCATCTGCAGCTTCTGGTGGGCGGAGGCGCTCGCGTTGTCGGGGCGGCTGGAGGACGCGGTCGCGCTGTTCAACCGCCTGTCGGCCTACGCCAACCCGCTGGGGCTGTTCTCCGAAGACGTGGAGCCCGCCTCGGGGACGCTGCTCGGCAACTTCCCGCAGGCCTACACACACGTGGGGTTGATCCACGCCGCGGTGACCATCGGGGAGCTGCTCGCGGCGCGCGACGGTCGGGTGCGGGCGTGGGCCTGAGGTCCTGGTGATGCGGAAGTCTCTTCGGGATGTCCTGGCAGAGGCGCGCCGGCGGTTGCTGGAGCAGCCGGTGGAGTCGGCGCTGGATCAGTCGCCGGTCGACCTGCGCATCGTGGGGCGCTCGCTGCTGCACGCGACCTTCGTGGGCGCCGCGGCCGGTCTGGTGGGCGTGGGCTTCGTGTTGGCGCTCGATGGGCTGGAGTCGCTCATCCTCCACGGCGGGGTGGGCTACGTGCCGATGCGCGCGCACGGGGAGGACCTCAAGCGGGCCGGCGGCGTCTTCCGCTGGTGGTTGGTGCCACCGCTGCTCGCCGCCGGCGGGCTGCTGGCGGGGCTCATCATGCGCTGGGCGCCGGAGACGCGCGGCGGCGGCGCGGACGCCACGCTGGAGGCCTACCACTCTGGCAACGCGGTGGTGCGCAACCGCGTGCTGCCGGCCAAGTTCTTCGCCAGCCTCTTCACGCTCTCTTCGGGGGGCGCCGGCGGCCGTGAAGGGCCCACCATTCAAATCGGCGGCGCCATCGGCGCCATGGTGTCCCGCATGCTGCGGGTCAACGCCCGGGAGCGGCACGTGCTGCTGCTGGCGGGGGCGGCCGCCGGCATCTCCGCGGTGTTTCGTACGCCGCTGGGCGCGGCCCTGTTGGTGGTGGAGCTGGTCTACAGCGACGGCTTCGAGCACGACGCGATGGTGCCGGCGGTGCTGGCCAGCGTGGTGAGCTACGCGGTCGCCACCGTGGTGTACCCCGAGGGCGTGCTGCTCTCTCACGGGCGCTACCCCTTCGTGCCCGCGCACCTGCCGCTGTACGGGGCGTTGGCCATCTTCACCTCGCTCGGCGCGGTGCTGTTCCTCAAGCTCTATGAGCGCAGTCGACGCTTCTTCGGCAGCCTCACGCTCGCGGAGCCGCTGAAGCCCGCGCTCGGCGGGTTGCTGCTGGGCGCCTTCTCGCTGGTGCTCATCTTCTGTCTCTCGAAGTTGCTGGGGATTTCAGCCCGGGGCTTCGGGTTGCTGGGCGGCGGCTACGGGTTGGTGCAGGCCGCTATCTCCAACGAGCCGTGGTTGGGCCATGGCTGGGTGGCGGTGGCGTTCTTCGCGGGGATGATGGTGGCCAAGGCGATGGCCACCTCGCTCACCGTCGGCAGCGGCGGCAGCGCCGGAGACTTCGCGCCGTCGATGGCCATGGGCGGCCTCATCGGTGGCGCCTTCGGACGCGCGGCGAAGCTGCTGCTCGATGATCCACGGCTCGACGCCGGGGCCTTCGTGCTGGTGGGCATGGGCGCGTTCTATGGCGGCATCGCGCACGTGCCGCTCGCCGCGCTGGTGCTGGTGTGTGAGCTGGCCGGCACGTACGACCTGCTGGTGCCGGCGATGCTGGCGCAGGGCATCGCCTTCATCGCGCTGCGCAACCACTCGCTCTACCACGCGCAGCGCAGGATGCCCCGGGTGGCGCCGCCTCCGGGCGGCTGACGTGGCGGCCGGGCGGGTCGGGTGCTCCGTCGCAGACGACACACGACGGAGGTGAGTCCGTCATGTGCCCCCCCCAGCGCGGCGGAGCGGCGCCGACCGGCGCCCCTGCGATTCAGTTGTCGTGCGTCGCCGCTGCGGCCATCCGCGTCCGCGACCATCATCACAATCGCGCCCTCAAACCATGGAGCATTGGTTGGGCTACGCTGCCGCGTGGATTGCCAGGAGGCGCACGCGTGGGGCCGGTAAAGAAGCAAGCTGAGACCGCCGCGCTCCGTCGCTTCTCCAGGGTTGAGCTGCTGGGCGTGCTCGACGCCGCGTACGACTTCGACGTGCCCGACGCCGCCTGGCTGGCGGGCGTGGCGCAGGCGCTCTCGGGGCTCATCGACGACGGCAGCGGACTTCAGGGGCTGTTCATCGACCTGGGCGGCGCGCACCCCGTGCATTCGCCGCTGTTGGTGGGCGGCGAGCCCGAGTGGAGGCGCGTGTGGCGGGACAACTGGTGGCAGAAGGTGATGCTCGCCTCGCCGCGAGGCACCGTGGAGGCCATGCTGCGCTTCGGCGCCGTCTCCTCCACCGGGGCGCTCTATGCGGCGCTGGCGCGGGGGGCGCAGTCCTTCGCGCAGCTGCTCGCAGACATGGAGCGCGAGGGCTTCCACCACGCGCTGGCCGATGAGGCGAAGCTGCCGATCGCGCGGCAGGCCTACTACCCAGACTCGCTCAACCTCATCTCGCTCGACGGCTCCGGTGTCGGCGTGGCCTTCGTCGCCAACCGGAGGCAGCGCATCGCCGCGCCGGTGCTGGCGCGGCAGCACGCCGCGCTCTCGAGGGTGGTCGCGCACATCACCGCCGCGCTCCGGTTGCGCCGGGCGCTGGGGCTGCGGGTCGACGTCGCCCTCGACGCCGTCGGGCAGGTGC
>CALNBU010000957.1 GCA_937875615.1 uncultured Archangium sp. | reverse complement strand
GGAAGACGTCGCGGCCCGCCTCACCGGCCCAGCCCACGAGCTCGGCCACCGCGGCCTCCTTCTCGCCCGACGCCGCGCGCACCACCGCCGTCATCGCCCCCTCGCGCTCGATGAAGAGTGTCTCGTGCAGCGAGGCCACCTGCAGCGCCTCGTCCTTCTTGCCGGCCTTCGCCAGGCGCTCGGGCAGCTCGTTGAAGGTCTGCGCCCAGGACTCGAGGAACGACACCAGCTCGCTCAAGAAGATGTCGCGGCGCTCGCCCGGCGCGGGGAGCTTCGCGGCCAGCTCGCTCCAGCGCCCCATGGCCTCGGGGAGGTTGGCGTCGGCCTGCCCGCTGAGCACCTTGAGGCCATTGGCGATGACCTCGAGGACGACGTGCGCCGTGCCCATGGGCGAGGCCTTCTCCGGGAAGAGCCGCCCGAACAGCTCGTTGGCCGCCGCGTAGGGGAAGGCCGCGAACTGCCCGGTGCCCTTCCAGTCGCGCCGCCACTCCAGCGCCAGCTCGAAGGGGAACTTCTCACCCTGCGTAGCCTTCAGCGCGGCCTCCTCGACCGCGACGCCGTAGTGCTGCAGCGTACCGAGGATGGCCTCCGTCTCGTAGCTCGGCAGCCCCTTGTCTTTCCAGTGCTTGTCGACGCGTGCGCTCATGGAGCGGCGTCTCTCACGTTCGGCCGCCGAAAGACAGCGCCGGCGACGCCTCACGCGCCGCGGCGCTCACCGGTCAACTCCGTGGGCCGACTCCCCCAGAAAGCCACCCATGACCGCGTTGACACCCCACTTTCCGCTCCGCAGTTCGCGCATCTCCCTGCTGGGCGCCGCCGGCGTGGTGGAGCTGCTGACCATGCGCAAGCGACCGCCAGAGCGCATCTTCGACCTCTCGGAGGGAGGCCTCGGCATGCTCACCACGCAGCCCCTGCCAGCAGGACAGATGGTGCTCGCGGTGGTGGCGCTCCCCGGAGAACGGCGCGCCCACGACGTCATCGTGCGGGTGGCCTGGGTCGACGGCGAGGCCATGGGCCTGGAGTTCGTGCTCCCGGACGACGGCCTGGTGGCCGCGGTGCGCCGACTGCGGCTCGACCTTGGGGCGTGAGCAACGGCGCGCAGCGCCTTCATCGAGGTGCCGCGCCTACGGCAGGTGGTTGACGACCCGCGCCGTCACTCCGCCCGACTCCAGCAGCGCGCGCACGTAGGCGGCCTCGACGTGCGTGCCCTCGAAGGCCACCGCGGGCAACCTCGCCAGCTTCTGCTTCGCCTCGGCTTCATTCAGCCCGAAGCCGGCCTTGAGCACCGCCAACACGCTGGGCACCGCCTTCGGCTCGTCCACCCACACCTCGGCGCGACCGGTCTGCGCCAGCAGCGCGCGGCGCACCACCAGCGCCGCCACGCCCTCTCCCCGGTCCTCGAAGCCGTGGCCACACCCGCAGGACTGACGCTCGAACCAGCGCAGCCGCCCGTCGAGCAGCTCCTCGCCCACCTCGAGGTCCGCGGAGGACGAGCAGAAGGGGCACCGGCCGGGTACGCGCGCGCAGGAGATCACCGGGCGCAATCCTCGGTGACGCCGGGTGGAGTGTCCATGCTCCGGTGAGGCCGACGACGTCGGCGGCGCCGCATCTCCCCGAAAACCAGACCGGGCACACCGCTTGCTTTGGCTGCGCTGCGGAGGGGACATGGACGGCGACGGGAACATCACGAGTGGAACGACGCAGGACCGCGAGGGCCTCGACGAAGCGCTGCGGCGGCTCATCAGGCTGGGGGCGACGGCGCTGAGCACCGCGGAGCTGGTGGCGCTGCTGCTGCGGCGGGGCCGCCTGACGCAGGCCGCGGAGCTGAGCGCGCAGGGGGTGCGCTGGCTTCTCACCCAGCCGGCGGAGGCGCTCATCGAGGCGCACGGGCTGGAGGCGGGCGACGTGGCGCGGCTGCTCGCCTGCGGAGAGCTCTCGCGGCGCTTCTACGCCGCGAGCGACGAGCGCCCCACCCTGCGCGCGCCCGCCGACATCTACGCGTGGGCGAGGCCGCGCTTCTTCGGTCTGAACCGGGAGGCCTTCCACGCGCTGTACCTCAACAACCGCGGGCGGCTGCTCCGGCACGTGCGCATCTCCGAGGGCTCCGTCGACCAGTGCCAGGTCGACCCGCGAGAGGTCCTCGCTCCGGCGGTGGTGTGTCGCGCATCGTCCATCGTCCTCCTGCACAACCACCCCTCGGGAGACCCCGAGCCCTCGGTGCACGACGTCGCCCTCACCCGGCAGCTCCGCGAGGCCGCGCGGCTGCTGTGCGTCCGCCTCGCGGACCACCTGGTGGTGTGTGAGCGCGGCTACGTCTCGCTCCTCGAGCGCGGCCTCCTCGGCGCCACCTCGCCTCCCACAACTTCGAGGTTGCACGCCCCCTGAGGGAGCGGCCATATGCAGGCGGTGTCAGCGGTCACCGAGCGTCAGCAGGAACTCACCCAGGGTCTGCAGCAACACTTCGGCCTCTCGGCCTTCCGCCCGGGGCAGGCCGACGTGGTCGAGAGCGTGCTCTCGGGGCGCAACACGGTGGTGGTGATGCCCACCGGCGCCGGCAAGTCGCTCTGCTACCAGCTGCCGGCCATGTTGCTCGACGGGGTGACGGTGGTGGTCTCTCCGCTCATCGCGCTGATGCAAGACCAGGTCGACGCGCTGGTCGCCAAGGGCATCAGCGCCACCTTCATCAACTCCACGCTGAGCGACGCCGAGCGCAGCGATCGCCAGCGGCGCCTGCGCAACGGAGAGTACAAGCTGGTGTACGTCGCGCCGGAGCGCTTCAAGAGCGAGGCCTTCGTCAGCGCGCTCCTCGACGCGAAGCTGGCGCTGTACGCCATCGACGAGGCGCACTGCATCTCGCAGTGGGGCCACGACTTCCGCCCCGACTACGCGCTGCTCGGGCAGGTGCGCAAGCGGCTGAGGCCGCCGCGCACGGTGGCGCTGACCGCCACCGCCACCCCGGAGGTCCGCGAAGACATCACCCGGGTGCTGCTGATGAAGGACCCGCAGGTCTTCGTCGCCGGCTTCGACCGGCCCAACCTCTTCCTCGAGGTGACCACCGTGGCCGGCGACGCCGACAAGCGCGACGCCTGCGCGCGCCTGGCCGACGAGGGCAGCGGCGTCGTCTATTGCTCCACCCGCAAGCAGGCCGAGTCGCTGCACGAGCACCTCGTGGACGAAGACGTGCCCGCGGTGCTGTACCACGCCGGCCTCGATGACCGGGCCCGTCGCGAGGCGCAGGAGACCTTCATGGAGACGCCCGGCTCGGTGGCGGTGGCCACCAACGCCTTCGGCATGGGCATCGACAAGCCGGACATCCGCTGGGTGGCGCACGCCGGCATCCCCCGCGCGGTGGAGGCCTACTACCAGGAGATCGGCCGCGCCGGCCGCGACGGCCAGGCCTCGCGCGCGGTGCTGCTCTTCAACCACGCCGACGTCTTCACCCAGGAGCGGCTCATCGCCGGGAACCACCCGCCGGAGACGCTGTTCATCGACCTGTGGAACACGCTGCGCCCGCTGGAGGGCTGGGAGCGGAGCGTGCAGCTGCTGGCCTCGCAGGTGGGCGGCTCCGAGTGGGAGGTGTCGGCAGCGCTCAAGGTGCTCGAGCGCCAGGGCGCGGTGTCTCGCGGTGGCCGCGGCGAGGGCCGCTACACCATCACCGTGCTGCCGGCGGCGGTGACCCACCAGCCGCGCAGCGCCGAGGCCCGCGCGCTGGTCAAGGCGCTCGTCGACACCGGGCCCACCGGCTCGCGGCTCTCGCTGGAGCTGTACCTGCTGGCGCGCCGCACCGGCCTCGACGAAGACCGGGTGCGCCACGCGCTCACCTTGCTGGAGCGCGCCGGCGTGGTGACGGTGCAGCGCCCGTTCTCCGGGCGCGCGCTGGCGGTGCTCAAGCACGAGCCGTGGAGAGACCTGGGCGTCGACCTCTCGGCGCTGCGCGCACAGGAGCGCAACCAACTGCTGCTGCTCAAGCGCATGACCGACTACGCGTACACGAAGCACTGCCGGCGCGCGTACCTGCTGCGCTACTTCGATGAGCGCGTCGCCCTCGGCCAGTCCTGCGGCTCCTGCGACGTGTGCGCGGGCCCGCGGCTCAAGCTCGCCGCGCGCGCGCCGAAGGGCGCCCACGGCCCCACCGGAGAACGGGTGCTGCCGACGCGCTTCTCGAGCTTCGCCGCCGAGGCCCTGAAGAAGTGGCGGCGCGAGCTGGCGCAGGAGCTGACCATGCCGCCGTTCATCATCTTCAACGACGCCACGCTCTACGCGCTGGCGGCGGCGCTCCCCACGTCGAAGCAGGCCTTCCTCTCGGTGAAGGGCACCGGGGAGTCGCGATGGGAGCGCTTCGGCGCGCAGGTGACGAAGATCTGCGTCAACGCGCGAGCGCTGGGCGACGAGCCCCAGCTGGCGGCGGTGGCGGTGCTGAAGCGACGCCGCTGAGGCCCTTCACCACACGCTGACGCCGGCGTCGGGCGCGGCCGCCGGAGCCGGCTTCGGCGCGGGCTTTCCCTCGCTGACCACCTTCTTCAGCACCGCCTTCACCGCCTTCCAGCCTTCACGTTCGGCGGCGGTCGCGGGCTCGCGGAGCTCCGGGTTGACGGCGAGCGACTGGTGCTCGGAGGTGATGTTCCACACCCCGCCTTCTTCGCTCAGCGTCCACAGGAACCGGAAGGGCGGGAACACCTGCTCCCGGCTCCCCTTCCCCGCGCGCTGCACCACCACCGCGGCCGCCCACCCCGAGCGGCCACCCGGGGAGAGCTTGACCGCGAGGTTGCCGTCGAGCTTCCACGAGTAGTTGGCCTTCTTGATGGCGCCCAGCTGCGGCTTGATGAGCGCCTTGAAGCTCTTGCCGTCGGGGAAGATCTCCGTGGGCGAGGTGCCCACCTGGAGGAACTCCGGCCGCTCCGAGGTCCGCTCGACCTTCACCGCGTAGTCGTCGAGCGCGCGACGAACGAGGCCCACCAGCTGGTCGGCGTCGGTGGGCCGCTGGTTGGGCACGTCGACCGGCGGCAGCAGGCGCCTCGCCGCGCCCGGCGCCGAGAGCGTCTCGTCGGGCACCGCGAGCGAGACGTGCAGCGCGTCGACCCTCCAGCCGTTCTCCACCAGGAGCAGGTGCGCGGTGATCCGCGGGAGCCAGACCTCGTCGCGCCCCTGACTGGTGGTGGTGACGCGCGGGAGATCAGACGCCCACGCCGCGCGTCCGTCGGCCTCGACGCCCACCAGCACCCGCGACTCGTCGACGCGCACCGCGACGCCAGTCAGCCCGATGGGCAACATCGACTGGCGCACCCGCTGGTTCACCTCGCCGCTGTGCCACGTCTCCGAAGGGCCGGGACCGAACACCAGCGCGTCGTCGGTGAAGAGCGCGGCCAGCTCGTCGGAGGCGCCCTCGCTCAGCGCCGTGTAGGCCCGCGCGAAGAGCGCCGTCACCGCCTCCTCGGGCGCGGGCGGAGGCGCGTCGTCCGACTTCCGGGGCGCCGCCGCGCAGGCGACGAACACCAGGAAGGTCCAGCGCCAACGACGCGCACGCTGCATGCCCGGGCGCCTCACCGTCGCGTCAACACGCCGAAGAGGCCGCGGAGGCCCGCCATGATCAGATCGCCCGCCCACGGCCGCGTCGGCAGTGAGCGATCCAGCCGCGCGCTCACGGTCATCGCCTCGAACAACAGCTCCGGCTTGACCGAGGTGCGCGCCAGCTCCTTCTCCTGCATCTCCTTGAGCGTCTCCGCGATGGAGTCGGGCGCGAGGATGGAGAGCGGCGCCTGACAGTGCGGGCACATGCTGGTGGTCTCCAGCGACACCGGCGCGCCGCAGTTTCCGCAGTCGACGAACTTCACGCGAGACTTGAGCTCCAGCAGCTCCACCGGAGACAGCGAGCGCACCAGGTTCTTCTCGCGGAGCCACTGGAAGAAGGTGATGAAGCGCCCGTGCTGCGCGCACTGGAGGAACGAGAAGCGCGTGGCCTTCACCTGGTCCGAGCGCTCCACCAGCCGCTCGGGGCAACGCGGGCAACCGGGGGCGGCGACCAGGGTGGCGCGCGCCGCCGCGGCCCGCTCGTACATCGACTGGAAGAGCCTGATGGTCGAACCGGGGGTGAGCAACACCGACTCGCGGCCATCGAACCAGAGGCCGTTGCAGGCGTGGCAGACGTCGATCTCCAGCGACCGCCCGTAGGTACCTTCGTACCGCTCCGCCGCCATCATGTCGGTCTCACAGCCGGGACATTTCATGGAGGCGTGAGTCTACCCGGTCAGCGCTTCGAGAGCCCGCGCTTGAGCAGCCAGGCGTTGAGGACCGCGAAGAGCAGCGCGCCCACGAAGAGCCCCGCCGAGAGCAGGTCCTTCCCCGGAGAGACCTCCGCCAGCAGCACCCACTGCACCCGGGCGCCGCTCCACTTCTCGTACTCGCTCAGCGGCACCTCGTAGCGGGCGGCCTGTTCACGGCTCAGCAACCGACCGCGCGCGAAGAAGGGGTTCTGCCGCGGCTGCGGGCGCACGTCGCCCACCCTGCGGTTCTCGTCGTCGAAGGTCCGCCGACGCACGGCCAGCGAGGTGTCGTTGACGCCGACGATGACGAAGGCGCCCTCCACCTCGTCGACGTACCAACCCCGGGCGCTGGGCACGCCGTGCATCTGGACATAGCGGTTGGGTTGCGCGCGCTCGAACTGGTAGGCGCCCTCGGCGCCCAGCTCGATGGGCGTGCGCGACGAGAAGAAGTACGAGACGTCTTCCCGCTGCTGCCACGCGAAGAACAGGGCCATGAGGAGCCCCACCAGCGCCACGGACGGGAGCACGCCGACCTTCGGCTTCTTCGCCTGGTCCGCCTCCAGCTTCGCGATGAACGCGTCGCGCTCGGGGTCGCTCACCTTACGGCTTCGGCTCGTCGACCTTCTTCTTCTTCGGCTTCTCGGTGATCTCCGACATCTTGGGAGGGTTCTCCGGGATGTTGAAGATCTTGCGGAGGTCGGCCTCGATGTCGACCTCGGTCACGCCCTTGGCGAAGGCCAGCTCCTTGATGAGAAGGGACCGCGCGGTGTCGAGCATCTTGCGCTCGCCGAACGAGAGATCCTTGTCGCCCTTGAGCAGGTAGAGGTCTCGCAGCACCTCGGCGATCTCGAAGACCGAGCCGGTCTTGATCTTCTCCATGTACTCCCGGTACCGGCGGTTCCAGGTGGTGGAGTCGACCGAGATGTCCTTCTCCTTGAGGATGGCGTACACCTGCCGCACGTCGTCTTCGGAGATGATCTCGCGCAGCCCGACCTGGCCGATCTTGTTGATGGGGATCAAGAAGCGCCCACCATTTCTCTCAAGCATCTTGAGCACATAGAAGCTCTGCCGCTGACCGGCGACCTCCGTATGCTCGATGCCCATCACCTCGCCCACGCCGTGACCGGGGTACACTGCCTTGTCGCCTGGTTTGAACAAGAATCACCTTCTGCTGTTGCTGCGCGT
>CALNBU010000956.1 GCA_937875615.1 uncultured Archangium sp. | reverse complement strand
CGTCTCGCGCCACCTCGAGGCCCAACGCCGAGACGTAGGCCTCCACGTCGGCGCGCGTGAGGAAGAGCAGCGGCCGGAGCACCGCGTCGGCCCGGCGCTCCTGGATGCTGGCCGCTCCCGCCAGCGCCGACCCGCGAGCGAGGCGCATCAGCAACGTCTCGGCCTGGTCGCTGCCGGTGTGCGCGGTGGCGATGGCCGCCAGGCCCTGCGTCGCGCGCACCGCCTCCAGCGCCCGGTAGCGGGCCAACCGCGCCGAGGCCTCCAGCCCACTGCCGCTGACCGGCGCCGACGAGACGTGGTGCGGGATCCCCAGGCGCGCGCAGGCGCGGGCCACCAGCGCCACCTCCGCCCCTGACTCGGGACGGAGCTGGTGATCCACGGTCGCGGCCTCCAGGCGAAGGCCGAGGCGGCCCGCGATCCGCGCCGTGGCCACCAGCAGCGCCATGCTGTCCGGCCCTCCCGAAACGGCGAGGAGCACTGCCTTCTCGGGGGGGAGCAGCCGGCGCCAGGCGCGGCGCAAACCTTCTTCAACAACTTGAATTACCTGTGCTTTTCCGGAATCCACACGTTCCCGATTTTGATCTTGACGGCGGGTTGCCTGAGTGCCGACGCCGCTCTATGCTGGGACTCAGCAGGTGGCGGTTCTCACCTGCGCGATTCTCCTGAGTTGGGCCCTGAAGTTTCCCCCTCCCCTCCAGGGCTCACGGGACTGGACCGGTTCGCCGGTCCGTCCCTCTTTTCGATGGGCGCTCCATGGTCGTGGTGGAGCGCCCCTCCTTTTTGATTCAGTCCTGCGCGTACCAGGGCACGTTGGCGGCGCCCTGCGTGTCGTTGGGGCTGCACGACAGGCTGCCGCCGATGGCCCGACGACCGAAGACGGCCAGCGACGGGGTGAGCGTGCCCGCGTCGAGGCCGATCACCCGCACCGTGGGCGCGGGCGTGCCGCCGTCCGCCAGGGTGCCGATCATGGAGCGACCCGGCCACTCGATGTCCGCGACGTGCCAGGCCTGACAGGGCGCGCCCAACAGCACGTTCTGCATGGGGATGGTGGCCGCGGGCGCGCTCTCACCGAAGAAGAACACCTTCACCACTGGAGCCGGGGCCGCGAAGCACCGGCCGGTGCCCATGGGCGCCCCACCGTCGGCCGGCACGTCGGCCACGCAGCGGTGCGTCGCCGGGCAGGAACAGCGCTCGCCGTCTCCACACCCTGGCGCGCCGGTGACGGTGCACGAGGTGGCCCCCGCCGGGTTGCGGCGATCTTCGAAGTAGTGCACCAGCACCGGGTAGCTGCAGCCGTTGACGCACAGCGGGTCGTTCTCCGGGTAGTTGAGCGCTATCTGCTCCAGCAGCGGCACCGTGCCGCCGGTGTTGTCGAGCAGCAGCACCGGATCATCCTCCGCCCCGGCCAGGCCCCAGTCGAAGTTGAAGCCCGTGGTGTTGGTGGCGCGGATGCGGTCGGCGTAGCCGTTGAGATCGCCGGAGGTGCCTCCGGTGAAGAACGAGAAGGTGCCGGTGAAGGCGTCGCCCCCGCTGATCGCGCTCGGGCGGACCAGGTGCAGGTCGAGATCGAGGTCCTCGAAGCCCGGCCACTCCAGCTGCACCTCGAGATCCTTCTTCACCGCCGCCGAGAAGCGCAGCGAGGTGGTGACCTGCGCGCCCAGCGGATCCGCCAGCGTCAACTCCAGCGTGTAGTCACCTTCGACCAGGGCGCGGAAGTCGATGCTGGGGCCGCTCCAGGTGCTCACCGGAGAGCCGCCAGCCGGCGCCTGCGTGAGTGCCCAGCTCCAGGTGAGGCCCTCGCGCCCGGTCTCCGGATCCGTCGAGCACTTCGTGGTGTCCACCGCGTCGCTCAGCGCCGAGAACACCACCTGTTCCCCCGGCCGCACCAACCGCCGCGCCGAGAGATCGATCAGCGCCGGCGGCTGCGCGACGATCCACGCCCACTCCGCCGCCGAGTTGTATTCACGCGGGAGATCCGTCGCGCCCTGCGCCGGGTTGACCCGCACCAGGTTGGCGCACACCTCGGGAGGCTGGTTGGGCCTCAGCGTGCCGGTGAGCGCGATGGTCACCTCCGGGTTCGCCACGTCGTCGGACCGCAGCGTCACCGTGCCCGTGTAGCTGTCCTGCATCTGGCTGGTGGGCAGGAAGCGGAGCGGAAAATTGATGCCGGTGTCGGGCGCGATGGCGAGGCCGCCCTCCGGCACCATCTGGCCCCCGGCCACGGTGAAGGCGGCGGCGTCCGGCCCGCCAAACTCCAGCGCCAGCACCCGCACCTCCACCGCGCCCTCGTTGGCCACCACCACCGAGGGGAGCGTGTTGGGGTCCACGTTGGTGTTGCCCGTCATCGGCACCGCTCCGAAGTCGATGGAGGGCGGCTCGAAGACCACCGTCCCGGTGCAGCCGCGCGCCGGCGCACAGTCGGGCGTCACCTCGAAGCGCCCCACCGAGCCCTCGCCGGCCATGGCCAGGCGGATGTTCGACTGCTCGGAGTCGTTGCTGGCGATGTTGAGCTGCGCGGCGAAGGCCGCCTCGGACGGCGGCGAGAACGTGACCTGAAAGGAGCCGGTGCCCCGCGCCTCGATCTCCTCGGGGAAGGTGCCCACCGAGAACGAGGAGGCCGCGCCGCCCGTCACCGTCACCGACGAGATGCGCACCGGCGCCGCGGTGCGGGATTCCAGACGCACCGTCAATTGCCGGGTCCCCCCCACCTTCACCCGGCCGAAGTCGAGGCCGGTGGGCGACACCAACAACGAGGGCTGAACCTCGGTGACCACGGGCTCGCACCGACAACCCATGACAGATGACATCACCACGGCGATGACCAGGAATCGCATGGCCCGGCCTTCTACCCGTTGTCGGCGCTCGCGCACACCTGGGGGATTTGGTTGATAAATGAAACCAACTGTCGGATAACCCGCCACAGTTTCCCCACCTCAAGTTCCTGAAGGAGATCACCCATGTCCGGTACCGACAAGCGTAAGCAATCGCTCTATTTTCCAGAAGAAATGCTCAAGGAGATTCAGGAAGAAGCGAACCGCCAGGACCGCTCGCTCTCCTGGGTCGTCCAGCAGGCCTGGAAGATCGCCCGGGAGCGCATCAAGTCCTTCCCGGCGGTCAACGACGTCGCGGGCGCCCCGGACCCGCGCGAAGTTCCCTGAACTCTCTCCCCATACAAAGTCTCAAGGCCGGGCCGGCACCGCACAGTTGTTGAAGGTGATCCGGCCCGGATCGACCTGGAAGCCCTCGGCTTCAGTCGAGTTGTAGGTGCTCTGCTTGAAATAGGCCGCAGTGATGTTCGAGTCCACGCCGCCAAAGCGCTGTGCGGTGGTGACGGAACGCAGCGGGCCCTCTTTCGCATCTTCCAACATCTGGTACCCGTCGCCGCCGTTGATCAGGTAGTCAGAGGTGGCCATGCGCCAGCTCCGCGTCTCCAGCGGGCGGCCCGGGCTGGGCACCTCTTCCCCGCCGAGGTGGAGCGAGGTCACCCGCGCCCCCGGTGGCAGCGCGCAGTCCACCGTCAGCTGAACCTCCCGTGAGACCTGCAGGAACTGGCCGTCGGGCGAGACGGTCTTGAGGTCCACCGCGGCCCCGAAGAGCTCGCGCACCGAGTGCTCGAACACCGCCCGCACCTCGTCGTCGGAGAGCCGGATCACCTGCGCGAAGTTGGCGAAGAGCATGATCTCGTGCAGCACGCCGTCGGTCAGCGGCCCCGCGCCGATGATGTTGCGGGTGACGCACAGGCCCTCGGCGCGCAGGCCGCCGCCGTTCACCACCGCGAACTCCGCCTCCTGGTTTCCGCCCGAGAAGACCCACACCAGCGCGTCGGCCGCCTGTTGCCCCAGGGCGTTGTTGGCGTGCCGGGTGTTGGGGCGATCAAGGAAGAGCTCGGTGCCGGTGGCCACGAAGGCCACCCGCTCGTTGGGGTCCTCCACCAACGGCTGACATTGATCGTTGTAGGCGGCGCACCCGGCGAGCGCAGCGGCCGTCACGAGGGAGATCCAGGTTCGCATCGCGTCAGAAGCTCACTTTCGCCTGGCCGAAGAGACTCCAGCCATCTCGGGGGACCCCGCCAGGGACGCGGTCGGGGCGCGTGGCGTCATCGGCGTACTCGAAGTTGAACACGTTCTGCCCCAGCAGCAGCAGCTCCACGTGGTCGAAGATGGGCTCCGTGCGCAGCTGCGCGGTGAAGGTGGCGTAGCCCGGCAGCGTGTACCGACGGATGAGCTCCAGCACCGAGCGGGTGTTGTTGCGCCGCTCGCTGGCGAAGCGCGCCACGAAGTCGAGGTTGAGCCAGGGGCCGAGCGGCAGCGTCACCCCGCCGTTGGCGCGCAGCTGCGGCACATCGGTGAGCAGGCGGCTCTGCGCCGGCGTGGAGAGATCTTCGGCGCGCACCCAGCTCGCGTTGAGCCACACGTGCAGCCGCTGCGTCAGCTCCAGCCGCGCCTCGCCCTCGAGCCCGATGGACTGCACGCCCAGCAACCGGTTCGAGAAGGGCGTGAGGTTGCCGGTGGTGTCGATCTCCACCACCGCGTTGGTCATGCGCTCGAAGAAGAAGGTGCCGCGCAGCCGCAGCCGGCCCTCTCCCAGGCCCTGCACGTACTCGGCCCCGGCCTCCACCGCGTCGAGGTAGGCGGGCTGCAGCGAGAGGTTCCCGATGAAGCGCCCGGCGTTGAAGCCGTTGGCGGGCAGCGCCTCCGCATACTCCCGCGGCGAGGGGGCCCTGAAGGAGCGGCCGTAGTTGGCCCGCAGGGCCAGCGACTTGATCGGCGTCACCGTCACCCCGATGCGCGGCCCGAAGCCCGGCGTCACCCCGCCCGGCAGCTGCACCAGGTCGAAGCGCAGCCCCGCGTGCACGCTCACCACGTCCAGGGGCGTCCAGGTGTCGGTGACGAAGACGCTGCCGGTGAAGCGATCGGCCGCGGGTCCACGGCCACCGGCGCCGTCCTCCGTCGGGAGCCGCAGTCCCACGGGGGCCTGCAACGCGCCCAGGTTGCCGTTGGTGGCGGTGTCCACGTTGGAGCGCAGCTCGGCGCTGAAGATCGACTGGTGCTCGAGCTGCACCCCGGCCGAGAGGAGGTTGTTGAAGGGGAGCTTGAAGTCGCCCCGCCCGGAGACGCCGAAGCCGCGCACCCCGAAGCGGTGCTGCTCCTGCGCGCCGTCCGGAAAGGAGATGGCGCCGTCGGTGTAGCTCGAGGGCGTCTGCTGCCACAGGCGGTCGGTGGTCTGTTGATCGAACCAGGCCCGCACCGAGAGCTGGCCTGCGTCGAGCGTCTTGCGCCAGCCCAGCTGCGCCTGGCCGGTGAGCCACTGCAGCCGGGAGTCGGGCCCCACCACGTCGAACAGGCCCAGCAGCGCCGAGCGATCTTCGTAGAGCACCCGGCCGGAGGCCTCGAAGGTCCCCAGCTGGTCGAGCGACAGCTCCGCGCCCAGGGACGCGTTGAGCAGGAAGCGGCGGTCGGTGGTGCGCTTCGCGCCGGTGTCGGTGGTGTCGCCGTCGCGCAGCACCGTGAGCTGCTGCCCCTCCTGACTCGACACGTCGACGTCGCCGAAGACCTTCACCGGCCCGGCGACGAAGGCGCCGTTGGCGTGGCCATCGAAGCTCATGCCCCGCCCGCCGCTGCCCGAGTCGCGGAAGCCCACGTCGCGGCGGGTGACGAGGTTGATGAGCCCGGTGACGTTGCCCAGGCCCACGTCGGCCGTCGCCGGCCCGCGGAAGATCTCGATGCGCTCCAGGTTGTCGACCGGCAGGTTGGCCAGCGCCTTCGCGTCGTAGAAGTTGTTGAGCCGCTGCCCGTTGAGGGTGAACAGCACCTCCGGGTCGGCGCGCAGCCCGCGCATCGCCACCCGCCAGTTCCCCTGCATGTCACGGCTGACGCTGACGCCCGGCACCAGCTCCAGCGCCTCGTACACGAAGCGCACGCCGCGGCGCTTCAGCTCCGCCGCCGTCAACACCGAAGGCGCGAGCGAAGAGACCTCGCCGGCGCTCTCGGCCACGCGCTGCACCACCCCACCGGCAGCCTCCGCGCCGTACAGCGCGAGCTCCTCCTCCAGCTCGCTGGCCGGCGGTGACGCGGCCTGCGCCGCCTTCACCTCGGACCGCGGCGGCGGCGCTGCCCGGAGCTCCGGACCCGGCTCGGCCTTCTGCACAGGCTGCGGCTCTGGTTCCGGTTCACGTTCCGGCGCCGCGCGCGGCTCACTCTTCGGCGCCGGGCGGGGCTCGGGCTCGCGCTCGGGTTCCGGTTCGGGCTCAGGCTCCGCCGGAGCCGGATCATCGGGCTCGACGGAGGGCGGCGGATCATCGCCAGCCTCGACGCAGCGCTGCACCCACTTCTTGCCTTTCTTCACCCGCTTGCACTTGAGCTTCGTGCCCTGCGCGCCGATGTCGACCCGCACCGGGCGGTTGGCGCTGCCGAAGACGTCCGACCGGCCCGCCCGGGTGGTGGCCACCACGTAGTAGACCACCCACGGCGGCACCATGCGGCTGGCGGGCAGCGTGCCCCGCCAGTAGTCGCCGTACTGGAGCTCCAGCTCGAAGCGCTCCCAGTCTTCGCTGGGGCCGCGCACGTAGACGCTCAGCGCGGTGAGCTCACCGCCCGAGACCTCGCCCTCCAAGGTGAGCGGCTCCCCGGGCCTGCCCTGCGCGGGCGGGTTGTGGATGAACGACACCCGCGGCTGCGCAGACGCGACACCGGCCAGGAGCATGACGGCTGCGAGCAGACGCACGGGAAGCGGCATGCTCGCTTCCCCCCGGCGGCGCTGGCAAGCACGGAAACCCCGGGGCGCCGAAAGTTTGCCCGGGGGCGAACCCCGTGGGACGTTGCCCGGCCTCCCATGCGCCCGTCGTTGTCGCTGCAGCGGAAGCTCTACGCGCACCAGAAGCGGCAGATCGCCCGCCACGTCCAGACCGCCTCCGCGCCCTTCCGCGCGTACCAGCGCCGCTACGAGCGGGCCACGCGGCGCTACCGGAGCATCCTCGCGCCGCGGCAGGTCGACGCGCGGGTGGCCGGCGCCGACATCGTCTACGTCGGCGACTACCACACGCTGAAGGCGGCGCAGGCGGCGTACCTGCAGCTGGCGGAGCACGCGCTGCGCACGGAGCGCCGGGTGGTGCTGGCCCTGGAGTTCGTGGAGCACAGGCACCAGGCCGCGCTCGACGCGTGGCTGCGCGGCCGCCTCTCGGCGCGCACTTTTCTCTCGCGCATCGGCCACGCGCCCACCGGCACCGCCGAGCTGTGGCGCGGCTTCCTCCCGGTGCTGGAGTTCGCCCGTCGACACCGGCTGGGGGCGCTGGCCATCGACCGCCGCGCGCGAGGCCCACGCTCGCTCCAACTCCGCGACGAGAACGCCGCGCGCATCGTGGCCCGCGCGGCGAAGGCCGAAGATCGTCCGCTGGTGCTGGTGTTGATGGGGCAGTTCCACGTCGCGCCCTCACACCTCCCCCGGGAGGTC
>CALNBU010000955.1 GCA_937875615.1 uncultured Archangium sp. | reverse complement strand
TCGCCCGGCTGCAGCGCCAGTTGCTCGGCCGCCAGCGCCCGCGCCAGCCACACCCGCCGGCGCTCGCCGCCCGACAGCTCCGCCACCGGGCGCTGGGCGAAGTGCGCGGCGTCGACGGCCCGCAGCGCCTCCAGCGCGGCCGCTTCGTCACTGTGCCCGGGCACGCCCCAGGTCGAGAGGTGCGGCGCGCGGCCCATCAGCGCCACCTCCAGGGCGGTGAAGCGGGCCTCGTCGGCCACCACCTGCGGCACCCACGCCGCCCGCTGCGCCACCTGCTTCGCCGTCAGCGAGGCCACCGGCGCGCCGCACAGCCGCACCTCGCCCGCAGAAGGAGTCAGCAGCCCGAGGGCCACGCGCCCGAGCGTCGACTTGCCGGCGCCGTTGGGGCCCAGCACCGCCCAGGCCTCTCCGGGCGCGACGGTGAGCGACACCTGGCGCAGCACCTGCCGGGACCCGAAGTGAGCGTCGATGCGCTCGAGCTGGAGCAGGGGCGACACGGGCGCCTTGTTACACCGTCGGGCGCGGCCAGGAGGCGTTTCCGCGCGCCGTCCTGCCAATCCACGTTCGGTCGGAACCTTCAGGTCCGTGCAGGCCAGAGCCGACGAGCGGAGCGGCAGGACCTGCCCTCGGGCGTCGCGCCTACTCGAGCGTGACGACGCGCTCGCGCGCGGCGCCATAGGCCCTGGCCTTCTCGTCGGTCGGGAAGGGGAGGTTCTGCGAGTCGATGGCCAGGCGCGGGGCGTAGTTGGCGATGGCCACGGTGCCCCCCTGCTTGTTGACGCCGAAGAGGCCGCGCAGGTCGTTCATCGCCGTCTTCTTCGCCTGCACGCCGGACGAATCGGCGGCCTGGAGGTCGACCAGCGCGACAGGCACCTTCGGGTCGAACGAGACGTTGCCATCCATGTCGTAGCTGTAGTCGTCGGCCGCCTGCTCGACGGTGATGACGAGGTGCTTCGGGCTCTTGCCGAACTTCCCGACGAAGAGCCCCGCGTCACCGCGGCCATCGCCAAAGAGCGTCGCGTTGGTGAAGAAGAGGTTCTTCTTGAGGTGCAGCTTCGGCATCTGCTTCTCGGGCCAGTCGTGCTGCATGGCGCCGCCGGGGTTGAAGGCGAAGAGGTTGCTCTCGATGTTGAGCTCCTCGCAGCACTCCGAGTGGTAGAGCTCGAGCGCGCCGACGTTCGACGACGTCGGGTCGGGGTTGAAGGGCCAGTTCAAGATGAATGAGTTGCCCTTGATGTTGAGCGTCTTGAGGCCCCAGCCGCCCGTCTGCGTCTTCATCAACATCACGTTGTTGAGGAAGAGGTTGTTGACGATGTCGACGCGCGAGGCGTCGCCAGCGGGCGTGATGTACGGGTTTACCGCCGTGTGCGCGCCGTTGAGGAACACGTTGTCGGCCACGACGAGGTGCGCGGTGGCCAGCGACTGAAAGGCGACCAGCGGCAGCGAGCGCGAATCGGCCTTGAGCAGGCTGTTCGTCTTCACGTCGTAGGAGTTCGACGGCGCCGCGTCGAAGTGCAGGCCGCTCACCACCAGCTTCGCCAGCTTGCTCTTGGGGCTGAACTCGAGCACCGCGCCGCGACCACGCACCGTCACCAGCTCACTGGCCAGCGCAAACGGGTCACGCTTCGCCCACTCGCCGTCGTACCCGCCGGCGATGACGAGCGTCCCCTTGGGGTTGACAATCTGCGGCACGGTCCACGAGCCGGAGTTGCCTTGCGAGGTGTGTTGCTGGCCGCCGGCCACCTTGACGGTGACGGTGTGTTCACCTGCTTTGAGCAGCTCTGCGGCCTTGTCGAGCGCCTTGAACAGCTTGACCTCGAAGAACACCTTCTCGCCGTCAGCGAGCTTCTTGCCGGCTGCTTCTGCAGGTGTTCCACGGTTGGCGACGAGCAGCACGTAGCGTTCGGCCCGCGCCGCGGGCACGAGGAGAGGCAACAACAACAACCAGACGCGAAACGACTTCACCAGGAAGCTCCTTGACGAGGGTGGAAGGCGCGCAGCCAAGCACGCGTGAATCGACAGTCATCGCGCCATGGGAGGCCCATGGGAGCCATTCGTTTGAGCCCCACATTGTTACCGTCGCGCCTATGGTGGAGCGGTGGCACCCCGCGTTCGACTCCTGCTCGTTGAAGACGATCTGCAACTTCTCGACACCCTGCCCGGACTCCTCCACCACGCGGCGCCACAGTTGTCGGTGGTGGAGTGTTGCAGCACGGCGGCCGACGCCCTCGCCGCCAGCGCCCGGGGGCTCGAGTTCGAGGTGGCCCTGGTCGACCTGTCGCTCCCCGACCTCGACGGCGCGACGCTCATCGCGCAGCTCGCTCAAGCGAGGCCAGAAGTCACCTTCATCGCCTGGACCAAGCTCGACACCCCTGGCGTCGTCTTCTCGGCGCTGGAGGCGGGCGCCTCGGGGTACCTCCTGAAGACCACGGCCCCCGGTCGGCTGGCGCGGGCCATTGAAGAGGTGCTGGAGGGCGGCGCCCCGATGAGCCCCTCCATCGCGAGGCTGGTCGTCGATTCGTTTGGAGCCCGCCCGGCGCCACCGTCGCGGCGCCTGACCTCGCGAGAAGAAGAGGTGCTCAAGCTGCTGGCCGGGGGCGCGGCCTACGCGGAGGTCGCGCGGAAGCTCGACATCGCCCTGGGCACCGTGCAGACGCACGTGAAGAACATCTACCGCAAGCTCAAGGTCTCGACGCGCGCCGGGGCTCGTCGCTTCGCGCGGCAGGCGGGCCTCACCGGCACCGACGAATGACGCCGGCCGACGCCTACCACCAGCAGCTGCGCCGCTGGCTCCCGACCATCGCCGTCATGGCGGCCTCGCTGCTGCTCGGCCTCGCCCCCGCCAGCGACGTCGGTCGCGCGGTGCTGGGCGTGAGCGTGGGCTTCATCTTCCCCATCGGGGCGACGATCGCCGTCGCGTCGCTCGTCAGCGCCATCGCGCTCCGGCGGCTGGGCCTCAGCTCTCGCTGGTACATCTGGCTCAACCGCTTCGAGACGCTGCTCTTCGCGGCCGGCCTCGCGGCCATCATCGCCGCCAGCAAAGAAGCCGTGCACGTGCTGTGGCTCCTGTACGTGGCGCACCTGCTCAACTGCGGCGTCTCGGGCAATGACCGCGGGTACAACCGCGCGCTCTTCGCGCTCATCGCGGTGGCCCACTCCGTGTGGTTCGCCTGGGCGCGCGGGCCCGGCGCTGCGGTGGTGGTTGCCGGCCTCCACGCGGGCTTCGTCTACGCCTTCGTGGTGCTCTCGAACCGCACCGCGCGGCTCGCGCAGGCGATGCGAGAGCGCGACGCACTGGCGGCCGCGTTGCTCGTCAAGCGGGTGGACGACGAACGCGAGCGCATCGCGCGCGACCTGCATGACGATGTCGCTTCAGACCTCTCTCGCGTCTTCTGGGAGGTGCAGCGGCTCATGGCCACCGGCAAGGCCGACCCCGAGCTGGCAGGCGTCGCCGCGATGGTGAGCGACAGCATCGAGACCCTGCGCGCCGTCGTCTGGGCGATGAATGTCGACGCGGCCCCCTGGGCCATCTACGCGCAGCAACTGGAACAGCGCTGTCGACAGCTG
>CALNBU010000954.1 GCA_937875615.1 uncultured Archangium sp. | reverse complement strand
TGAAGGCGTCAATCCTGGGTCCGGGGCCCTGGCGGAAGGGCTCCAGCACCGCGTCTTCAGCCGGCTGCGTCCGGCGGGCCCGGCGGAGGCGCTCACCGGCGCGCAGCGCGTGGCCTACGGTCCGAAGGAGACCCCGCCGGTGCTGGAGCGTCCGGTGGTGATGATCCCCGGCCTCACCATGCCGGCGCAGAGCTTCGACGGGCTGGCGGACCAGCTGGCCAGCGCGCCCGCCAACGGCCCGGTGGTGGTGTACGTGGCCTCGCAGGACACCTTCCGCCTCGGAGATGACCAGGGGCGCGAGCTGACGGCCGCGGAGCTGGCCGGCGCGAAGCTGTTCCAGGTGGAGTACCGGGACCCCTGGGCCGCGCCCACGCAGAAGGCGCCGCAGCTCGACCGCGCGCTCCAGCGCATCGCCGAGGCCACCGGGGCCGGGCGCGTCGACGTGGTGGCGCACTCGGCGGGGGCCACCGACTTCCGGCTGTATCTCGACCAGCGCGCCGGAGGGCCGGACATCGAGCGCGCGGTGCTCCTCGGCCCCGCCTCGCACGGCACGTACATGGGCAACATCGGAGGGGTGGTGGGAGACCCGTTCAAGAACGTCGACGACGCCGGCCGGGAGCTGGCGGTCGGCTCCCCGTTGATAGAGGAGCTCAACGCCACCTGGGAGCGTCAGCGGGCGCAGGTGCGCGGCGACGTCACCATCATCGGCACCACCGGCACGCCGACCCTGGGTCCCGCGAAGGGGCTCTTCGAAGACGGCGACGGCTACATGCCGACCGCGCAGCTGGCGATGCCCGGCGCGCAGCTGCGGTTGCTCGAAGGGCCGCACAACACGCCGCTCGCCCACCTCTGGCAGGTGCAGTACTCGGGCGTGGTGAACGAGGTCATGCGGGCGCTGACGCCCTGAGGCTGCCCGCCGGGTTCAGCGCACGTTCGAAGCGCTCGGCGATGTCGCGCTGCGCCGGGTGCTGGCCGTCGGTGACGATGCGGCGCCCGGCCACCACCACGTCGCGCACCGCCGCCGAGGGGGCGCAGGTGAGCGCGCGCAGGTCGTCCAACCCCAGCAGGGTGGGGTGCGTGAGGTCGAGGGTGACGAAGTCGGCCCGCTCGCCGGGGCGGAGCGCGCTGGGCGGCAGGCCCAGGCTGCGGCTCCCGGCGTGGCTGAGCGCCTCCACCAGCCGCGCCGCCACCCCGTCGCCGGCGTCGAGCACGTTGCGGCGCAGGCGCAGCAGCCGGAGGTGTCCCTCCAGCATCTGCGCCTCCTCCAGCATGCCTGTGTGCGCGTGGCTGTCGGTGCCGAGGCTGACGTCGGCGCCGGCCGCCAGCAGCTCGTCGGCGCGCACGATGCCGTCGCCGAGGTTGCGCTCCGTGGAGGGACAAGCGCAGACGTTGGCCTGCGCGCGGCCCAGCGCGGCCACCTCGGCGTCGGTGAGGTGAATGGCGTGTACGCCGGTGAAGCGGGGCGAGAGCAACCCCTCGCGCTCCAGGAGCACCACCGGCGTCAGCCCGTGCTCGGCGACGCAGGCGGCCAGCTCCGCCGGCTGTTCCGCCACGTGCATGTGCAGCGGTCCCTCGCGCCACTCGGCGGCCACGCGCTTCAGCCACGGCAGCGGCACCGCGCGCACCGAGTGAGGCGCGAGGCCCACCGTGACCAGGGCGTCGCCAGCGGTGGCGCGCTGGAGCTCTCGGGTGCGGCTCAGGAAGGTGTCCACGTCGGGGTCGAGGAAGCGCCGCTGCCTCGGGTTGGCCGCCACCTGAAAGCCCGCGCGAGCGTAGCCCACGCGCAGCAGCACGATGCGCAGACCCACGTCGCGGGCCGCGGCGATGACCTGCTTCGCCAGCAGCTGCACGTCGTCGTAGGGCGTCCCGTCGGCCTGGTGGTGGAGGTAGTGGAACTCTCCCACGGTGGTGACGCCGCTCAGGGCCAGCTCCAGGAAGCACTGCCGCGAGACGTCGTACAGCGCCTCGGGCGACAGGGTGGTGGCCGCCTGGTACATCGCTTCGCGCCAGCTCCAGAAGTCATCGCGCTCGTGGCCGGGGGCGCGGTACTCGGTGCGGCCGCGGAGCGCGCGCTGGAACGCGTGACTGTGGGCGTTGACGAAGCCGGGGAGCAGGAGCCGCCCGGGCATCGCCACGTCGTGCACCTCGCCGTCGGCCTCCGCCACCACCGCGCCGTCGCGCACCAACAGCGCCGCCCCGCGCTGCAGCGCGCCGTCGACCAGCAGCGCCTCGGGCCTGAAGCGGACGGTGGTCATGCCGGATAATACGGTCGGAGCATCAGGAAGACCGCCACGCCGGTGACCGACACGTAGAGCCAGATGGGCCAGAGCACGCGCGTCACCCGCTTGTGGCGGTCGAAGGCCTGGCGCCACGCGAAGTAGAAGGCGGTGAAGCACAGCGGCACCACGCCGATGCTCAGGATGACGTGCGAGGCGAGCAGCAGCAGGTAGATGGTGCGCACCGCGCCCACGCCGCCGAACTTCGTGTCGCCGTGCACCGCGTGGTACGCGAGGTAGCCGATGAGGAAGAGCGCGGAGGCGACGAAGGCGGCCATCATCAGCCCGCGGTGGAGCTCCCGTCGGCCGCGCTTCACCGCGACGTAGCCGGCGACCAGCAGCGCCGCGGAGGTGGCGTTGAGGCAGGCGTTCACCGCGGGCATGAAGCGCAGGTTGAGGCCGGTGTCGCTCATGCCCCGGTGGACGAGCAGCAACCAGGCGAGCAGCGTCAGCGCCGCGAGCGACACCACGCCGTTGAGGAGGAAGAAGCGACGATCCCGTGCCACTGAAACGGTCGGCATGTGTGCGCTTTAATCAGAAGTATGAGGGTTCATACATGTTGATCTCTCCCCGTCTGTTCTGGGAGCATCCCCGCCGGTAGCGACAAAACCCCGATGTTTCACGAGGTACCCGATGCGACTTCGATTCTTCGCCGGTGCTTGCCTTGCGCTGGTGTGTGGTTCGGCGCAGGCAGCTGATGGTGACCAGGCGTGCACGCAGTCGCGCTCTGAGGTCTCGCTCGAAAGGCGGGTTCGTCAGGTGTACCTCGACCTGGTGGGGCGTCCGCCGACGCTCGAGGAATACAGCCACGCGCGGAACAAGGGCGGCATCCTCGAAGAAGACGTGCTGGCGTTGACCCACCGCGAGGAGTTCTACGAGCGCCTCAAGGAGTACCACCGGGCGCAGCTGCGCGCGAACGTGTCGACCTCGGTCTTGAACAACGGCGACAACACCCTGAGCGTGGGCCGGAACTTCGAGAAGCCGCTGGAGCTCCGCGGCAACTTCTCGAGCACGCTGCGCGGCCGGAACGGCACCGGCTGCAGCGCCTCCGTGCAGCAGGACGCCTGCAACGCCTCGTCGGAAGACCCGCACCTGGAGCCGGCGACCAAGACCTGTCGCGACGCGCGCGGGGTGCCGTTGCCGGTGTCGGTCGACTACAATCCACAGCAGTACAACTGCGTCGAGATTCTCAACATTCCTGCGGGCGCCGGAAACGCCTGCGCGCGCGCCGCCAACGGCGGCACCGTGGGTGGGGCGCCCTTCGAGGCGAAGTACCTCTTCTTCTGTGACAACTGGCGGGTGAACACCGGGAGCAACGAGCAGGTCTACGCCACGCCCAAGCAGTTCTTCTGCCGGCCGAACGCGGCGCTGGTGAACCAGGGCATGACCACCGAAGAGCTCGACGACCAGGGCCGCGTGGTGGCCTTCGTCAACCCCACCGCGACCAATGGCCAGACCGCGCGCCTCGACCGCTGCACGCTCGACCTCCGCAACAACGGCAACGTGCAGGGCGACTACCGCACGCAGCCGGGCTGTGTGCAGCGCGAGGGCTGGGTGGAGGCGCCGCCTCCGTACTGGGACCCGGTCAACTTCCCGACGCAGACGCCGGTGAAGATGTGCGCCATCGAGGCGCAGGCGAACAGCACCAACCCCTGGACCATGCAGCAGTGCAACGTCCGCTTCAGCGCCGACCGCAGCTGCGGCTGTGGCCTCAACGCCACCCGCTGCGAGGGTGGCGGGGTGCACACGCAGCGCGTGCAGGCCATCAACGAAGAGCCGCTGCGCATCATCGACTCCGTGGTGCGCCGCGACGAGGACTACTTCAACGCGCTCACCACCCGCCGGGGCTTCGTCAACGGACCGCTCAGCCAGCTGTACCGGAACGGTCAGACGCCGCGGGTGTGGGTGGCCACGTCGCCGACGCGCCCGGACCTGGTCCCCGACGTTCCCCTCCACGCCAACGACACGTGGGTTGAGTACACCCGCGACGAGTACGCCTCCGGCGTGCTGACCACCGCGGAGTGGCTGTACCGCTTCCCGACGCAGCGCGCGCGCGTCAGCCAGTTCTGGCTCACCTACCTCTGCAAGTCCTTCGTGCCGCCGACGAACGCGGCCGTGCCGGCGCCGGAAGACGCCTGCAACCGCGAGAACAACCTCGCCAAGCGCTGCGGCTGCAAGGGGTGCCACGCCACCATCGAGCCGGTGGCCGCGCACTGGGGCCGCTTCGGTGAGCGCAACGCGCAGTTCCTCGACGAGCAGGAGTTTCCGCGGGTCTCGGCCAAGTGCCGCGACTGCGCGCTCGCCGGCAACACCAGCTGTGATGGCGAGTGCAGCAACTACGTGATGCAGGCCTTCGACGGTGACGGCGCGGAGTCGCTCGGGCTGCTGCGCACCTACCTCTACCGGTCTCAGGCGGAGGAGCCCAACATCAACGGCGGCCCCCGCACGCTGGTGACCAAGATGCTCCAGTCCGGTGAGTTGGAGCGCTGCGCGGTGCAGAACCTCTGGACCCAGCTGTTGGGTCGGCCGATGACCACCGACGAGCAGCGCCTCTACATGACGGGTCTGGTCGATGACTTCGCGCAGAACAACCACAACCTGCGCAAGCTGATGGTGCGCATCGTCTCCACCGACGCGTACTGGAGGGTCGACTGATGAAGACCGTAGCCTTCGCTGCCCTGGTGTTTTGTCTGGCGGGCTGCTCGCGGGAGACGCCCACGCCGCTGCCCGTCGGAGGTGAGGTGAAGCAGGTGGAGTTGCCCGGCAACCACCCGCCGCTCACCACGCTGCCCGACCCGGAAGCCAACGGCGGTCACGCCGGGCGCGCGCCCCGGCGCATCTCGGTGCCGCAGCTCAAGCAGAGCATCATCACCACCACCGGCCGCGAGTGGGCCAAGCTCGATGATCTCGCGAGCTCGCTCGGCAAGGCCGACTACGCCATCACGGTGTCGGACAGCACCGAAGCCAACCTGGTGTTCGCCAAGTTCCTCGACGACGGTGCGCGCGAGGTGTGCAAGGCGACCGCGACCGAAGACCTCCTCAAGCCGCAGGGTGAGCGCGTGCTTTCGGCGGAGATTCCCGATGGCGTGGGCATCCCCTCGGATGAGCTGCTGCAACGCAACCTGCAGTCGCTGGCGTTGCGCTTCTGGGGTTCATCGCTCGACGAGGCGGAGCTCTCGACCTGGCTGAACACCTTCAAGACGAAGCTCTACCCGGCCGCAGACGCCTCCGCCTCCAAGCGCTGGCAGGCGTGGGGCTCGGTCTGCGTGGCCATGATGACTGACCAACGCTTCATCACCTACTGACGGCGGGAACGACCATGAAGAAGACTCCTGAACTCTCCCGCCGCTCGCTGCTCAAGGCCGGTTCTGCCTTCGCCGGCGCCTCGGTCTTCGGTGTGTTGCCGCTCAAGGCGTTCGCCCAGTCCATGGGCCTCGCTCCGGCCGACCACTGCTTCATCTTCGCCTACTTCTCCGGTGGCTGGGACGTGCTGCTCAGCCTCGACCCGCGCGACCCCGCGGTCTTCACGCCGGAGCGCATCAGCGAGACGCGTATTCTCCCTGACTACGGCGCGAACCCCGGAGGCTACCCCACCACCATCGTGCGACCGGAGGGCAGCAACATCGACTTCGGTCCGGCCATCGGGAACATGGCCAACCACTTCGACGTGATGTCGGTGGTGCGCGGCATCAACATGAACACCGTCGCGCATGAGGTCGGCTACCGCTACTTCCTCACCGGCAAGGAGCCCAACGGCGCCGCGGCGCGCGGCTCGACGCTGGCGACGGAGATCGTCGGTCAGATGGTGCCGACCGCCTCGACGAAGGTGCCGGTGCCGAACGTGGCCTACAGCATCGAGAGCTACAACGACCGCTACCCCGGCTACGCCAACGCCTTGCGCGTCTCCAGCCAGCAGGACCTGCTGCTCACGCTCGCGCCGAGCCCCACGCAGCTCGACTCGGAGATCGAGCAGGCGCTCATCGACCTCAAGGGCAACAAGGTCAGCTGCGAGGCCGACCTCTACAACAGCCGCGGCCTGGTCGGTCAGTACCGCGACTCGCTGGCGCAGATGCAGACGGTGCTGGGCGCGCAGCTCGACAAGTACTTCCGCTTCGCCAACGTCAACGGCGACTCGGCGGAGCTCAACGCCTACCGCGCGGCGATCCGCTCGGCCTATGGGCTGGGCGATGGCACCAACACCACCACGCCCGCCGCCCGCGCCGCCACCGCCGCCGCGGCGCTCAAGCTGGGCGTCAGCCAGTGCGTGTCGATGAACATCGTGGGTGGCCTCGACACCCACTTCAACCGCCAGCAGCAGAACGCCACCAACCAGCGCTCCGGTTGGAACGCGTTGGCCGCGTTGGTGACCGACCTCAAGAGCTCAGAGCACCCCAACGGCGGCAAGTGGATGGACCACACCACCGTGCTGGTGTTCTCCGAGTTTTCGCGGACGCCGCTGACCAACTCCACCGGTGGCCGCGACCACCACATCAGCAACAGCTGCATGTTGCTGGGCAAGGGCATCCAGCACAACCGGGTGTTCGGCAAGAGCGGCGACGTCGGCATGGCCGCGGGGCTCATCGACTTCGAGACCGGGCTGCCCAGCCCCAACGGCCAGGCGATTCTCCCCGACCACGTGGTGGCGACGGTGATGAAGGCCGCGAACATCGACTACTCCATCACCCGCGTGGAGCCGTTGAATGGCCTGTTGGCCTGACGTGCCCAGAAATCGCACATGAGACACTGGAGTCTGCTGTTGCTGGTCGCGACGGCCGGCTGTGACGAGACGCTTTCGCCACAGCCGCTCGATGCGTTGTCGTTCACCGCGGCGGTCGCGCCCTTCACGCAGCAGTTCGCGGCGTCGCCGTCCTTCGCAGATGAGCGCGGCGGCGGGGTGTTCATCGACCTGGCGGGGCGGGTCGCCCGCGTCCGAAGCAACGGGAACCGCGCGGTGCTGGAATCGCATCCCGGGAATCCGGTGTGGCCCGGCCCGGCCTCGGGGGTGTTCGCGCTGTCCGGCACCAGCTCTCTCGTCGCCACGTCGCGCGGCGTCTTCGTGGTGGGTGACGGCTGGCTCATGGCGCCTGCCTGGCGAGACGTCCTCCCCGCGGAGGGCATCCGGCAGGCGGTCACCGGCGCCGACGGCACCACCTGGCTGGTGCACGAGACCGGGTTGTTCCGGCTCACCCGGGGGGCGCTCTCGGAGTTCAAGGTGGGCGGCGAGTCGCTCAGCGGCATCGTGGCGTTGGCGGTGGCGCCGACCGAGGGAGGCGCGCAGGGGCTGTGGTTCGCGCGCGAGAAGAAGTTGTTCGCCGCCACCCAGACCGCGCTCGACGCCTTCTCGGTGGTCGAGGTGGTGTTGAACCAGGAAGTGGTCTCCGGTGACGTCATCGGTTTGGCGGGGTTGACCCCCACCGCGAAGACGGCCGGCGAGCTGTGGGCCATCACCCAGCACGTGCTGCTGCGCTGGGCGGGGACCACCTGGCGCCAGTTCGAGCTGCCGGGCAAGCCGCGCGCGCTCTGGGCGACCGGGCGCTACGCGTGGCTGGTCGCCGGCGACGCCCTCTACCGCTACGACGGCGACGCGGGCGGTTGGCAGAAGGCCGATGGGCTCCCCGGCGCGGTGACGTTGTTGGGGGCCGACGCGGCCGGGACCGCGCTGGTTCGAATCGGCGAAGAGACGCTGTCGGTATCAGCGGGACCCGTCATTCGGCTCCAGGGGTTGATCGCCAACGCGCAGGTCTTCGATGGAAACCTGATGGTGTCAGCGGTGCTGCCGGGGTCGATGAACGTCACCGCGCTCTCGTGGCAGTTCGATGAGCTCGAGCGTCAGTCGGTGGAGGTCTCCACGGGCGTTGCCGGCGAGGGCCCCAGTCTCGGCGAGGTGAGCTGGAACCTCGGCGGCCTCAATGAGAACTCCGTGCTGCGCCCTCTCTCCCTGGCGGGCCTGGAAGATGGCTGGCACACCCTGACGGTGACGGCGACGGCCGACGGGCGCGAGCTGAAGCGGGTGGTGCACTTCCAGTTCGCCGGCGCGTCCTCGGCCGTGGTGTCCTACGAGGCCGACGTTCGGCCCATCTACGAGACGCGGTGCCTGACGTGTCACGAGACCACGCTCACCACCAGCCGCTTCCCGGACTACGAGTCGATGAAGGTCTGGTCGGCGCGCGTGGTGGAGCAGGTGACCAAGGGCGACATGCCGCCCGGTGGAATGGACCCCGGCAGCGTCAACACCATCGTGCGTTGGGTGAATGGAGGCATGCTCCCGTGAAGCGCGTCGTCATCGCGGCCTGGCTGAGTCTGCTGTGCGTGGGGTGTGAAGGCATCGTCCCTCCCGATCCGCCCCCGCCCACGCCGCTCGACCCCTGCGCGGGATTGCCGCCCATCGTGGCGCGCGCCATCCCGGACACCATCACCGTCAACGGCGCTGCGAATCTGACGGCCGAGGGTGGGAGCGGGCGCTACGTCTACCGCGTGGTGTCGACCGACCCGGTGGGGACGGTGCAGCTCGGGCGCTGCCTCGCGGGCGCGACGCCCGGCAGCGAGAGCATCCTGGTCTCCGACGACTGCGACAACTCGGCGCGCGTGAGCATCGAGGTGACCGCCGCGTTCCGCGTGCTGCCTGTCCGCTCGCGGGTGGTGCCGGGCACGCAGCTCGACTTCAGCGTCGAGGGGAACACCGGCCCGGTCACGTTCTCCGTGCAACGCATGGGCTCCGCCGGCACCTTGACCGGCACCACGTACGTGGCGGGCGCGGTGGAGGGGACGGACATCATCCGCGCCATCGACGAGAACACCCGCGACCAGGTGGAGGTGGTGGTCGAAGTGGACGCCGACGCCCGCTTCCGTCCGGCGACGGAGCGGCTGGCGCTGGTGGCCGGGTCCTTCGCTCCGCTCCGGGTGCTCGACGGCAGCGGCGTGGTGAGCTGGTCGCTGGAGTCGGGCGCGGGCACCATCGAGCAGCAGGGCGGTGCTCCGGTGTACGTCGCGGCAGACGGCGGCGACGCCGTCTTGAAGGTGACCGACCGCTTCCTCGACGCCGGCGCGTTGGTGAAGGTGCGGGTGCTGAACGAGTTGGTGCGCAATGATCTCCTCCCGCAGGGAGGCTTCAGCGACTTCGCCACCCTGGTGACCGGCGACTTCGACGGCGACGGGGTGCAGGACCTCGCCCTCGGTCGCCCCGAAAGTCATCTGGCGCAGCCGCAGGGCGGCGCGGTGTTCATCTTCAAGGGCAGCACCAGCGGTCTGCCGGACGAGCCGACCTGGACCATCGCCGGCGGCAGCTCGACCGCGCAGCTCGGCGCGGTGATGGCCGCGGGCGACCTCGACGGAGACGGGCGCGATGATCTCGCCATCTCCGCGCCCGGCGATGACATCACCGCCAACAACTCCGGCGCGGTGTACCTGTACGGCATCGGCCCCGAGGGCCCGCGGCTGCTTCGCCCGGTGCTCACCGGCCTGGGCGCGGGCCTCTTCGGCGCGGCGCTCGACATCGCCGACGTCGACGGCGACGGAGACAACGATCTGCTGGTGGGCTCTCCCAACGCGGCGCTCGCGGGCGTGGGCGCGCGCGGCATCATCGACATCTTCCCGCTGCAGGCAGGTCGGCCGATTCCAGACCTCGGTGAGCGGCGCATCCCCGGCATCGACCTCGACGAAGATGGCGGCTTCCGCGTGCGGAACAACCTCTTCGCCGGCCGCGCCGTCATCGCGAGGGACTTCAACGGCGATGGGCTGGCGGACCTGGCCATCGTCTCCACCAACTACACGCGAATGTTGGAGGACGCTGGCCTCGACGTCGCCACCGTGCCCGCCATCCAGGTTCATCTCGGGCGCGCCGGCGCGCTCTTCGAGACCACCCCGGACCTCTTCATCCAGCCCAGGCGTCAGGGCGACGGCGACGAGTGTGGTGCCGCCAACGGTGGAAACTACTGGCAGCTCGGCTTCGTTCCGCCCGCGACGGGGCGCCCTCCGCTGCTGGCCCTGACCTGCGACCTCGCCGACTCGCCCGACCTCCGCCCGGGAGACGCCGGTACGCAGGGCGGCAACCGCGCCGGCGGCGTGCTGCTCTTCGACCTCACGGGGTACTCCGTGCCCGCGATGCCGCGCGTCGCTCCGCTGGTGGTGACGCGGCTCGAGGCGTGGGCGCGGGTGTACGCACCGCAGAGCGAGGCGCGCGGTGGCCGCTTCGCCTTGCTCGACATCGACGGCGACGCGCACGACGAGCTGGTGCTGGGCGCCTGGAACGTCGCGGCGGCCAGCGCGCAGGAAGACGGCGGCACGGTCTCCCTCGCCAACGGCGGCCGCCTCGACTTCTACTCGCTCGACCAGGGCGCTGGCGAGCGACTGGGCGTGGCGGTGGCGCAGTGGCAGGGCCGCTTGAGCGCGGTCGCCAGCCGCGCCAGCACCGTTGCCGGAGACTGGAGCGGCCGCCTCGACCTCTTCACGCCGGTCGGCGACCCAGCGGGGTGGTCGGTGCACGGCGTGGCCATTCCCGCGCGGCCGGGCAACCAGCAGTTCGGCGTCAACATCGACGTGGCGGCGCACCCGCAGGGGCTCGTCGCGCTGAGCGGGGTGCCGTTCTGGCACGGCCCGCAGGCCTCCGGGTTGGGGGGAGACCTCAACGCCGGGCGCGCGTGGGCCTGGAACGTGACGCAGGGCACGGCCCCTACGCTCATCAGCCAGGGCGCCGGGGGCGCGCACGACGCGGGCGCGGTGTGGGCCGTCGGAAACGTCAATCAGGCCCGCGACGTGGCGCTGACCGACTTCAACGGTGACGGGCTCCCCGACGCGGTGGTGACGGCGCAGAGCTTCGCGCATCCACAGTCGACGGCCGATGGTGGCTTCGGCACGGCCGGCAGCGTCAGCCCCGCTGACTACGCCGCCATTCCTCCCGGGTGTGGCGCGCCCACCAGCGGTGGGTACGGGGCGGTGCGGGTCTTCCAGGGGCGCACCGACGGCTCCTTCGCCGAGGCCTTCCGGGTCTGGGGCCCGCGCACCATCGCCGGCTGCGTGGTGCCCGACGGCGGCGCCGCGGCCATCTGCCAGCGCACCGGCATCGGGGCCCCTCCGGGCAACGCCGCGCCGGCCCTGGTGGGCAACTTCGACTTCGACGGAGACGGCACCGATGACCTCGGCGTGCTGCGCACCGGCGGCCTCGACATCTTCCGCGGACGTCAGCCGACGGACGCCTCGCTGAGCAAGCCCACCGTCGCCTGTGACGTGTACTACACCTTCACCAGCACCTTCCCCACGCCGCCGTACGCGGTGCACTCGGTGTCCGCGCCGGCTGCGTTGGGAGACCTCAACGGTGATGGCTGTGACGAGGTGGCGCTGCGCTACCTCAACAACGGCGGCTCGGTGACGCGTCAGGGAATCCTCATCTTCTACGGCTTCGGCCCTTCGTGCGGCTCGAACCAGGCGTCGTGGCTGCGCATCTCGGGCGACACCGAGACGGGCGTCGCCGCCATGCGGTTGGGCATCGCCATGGCCCGGGCCAGCGGGGTGCTGGCCGATGGCCGTGACGCGGTTGCGGTGACGGCCGACCTCTACCCCGTGGAGGGCGACGTGCAGCCCACGGTGCTGTTGCTCCCGGTACCGGAGCTCAACGCGCTGAAGCCCTCCAGCGGAGAGCGGCTGGTGGGCGTGCAGGGGACGACGCAGCTGACGCCGGTGCCGCTGGCGCCGCCGCAGTACACGCTGTCGTTCGGGCGCTCGCTGGCCGGCGGCCTCGACGTCGATGGTGACCTGCGGAACGATCTCGTCGTCTCCGCCCCCGGCGCCAGCCTCAACGGCGACGGCACCGGCGCGGTGTACGTCTTCAAGGGAGGCACGGTGGTGGCGGGCCGGAACCAACCGGCGATGCTGGTGTTGCCCGACGCCGCCGAGCGCTCGGCCTTCGGCCAGGACGTGGCGCTGTCCGCCCCTGCGCATGGGCAGCCGCCCGCCCTGGGTATCGGCGCGCCGCTCAGCTACCGCTGGGGCTCGGCCAACGGCACCGCGTTCGTGCTCCCGCTCGACTTCTGAAGCGTCAGCGCAGCGTGAGCGAGTCGAGGCGGGCGAGGAGCGCCAGCGCGCCGTCGCCCAGTCGGTCCCTCCACTGGCGCTTCGGGCGGAAGCGCACGCCGTACAGCTGCGCGGCCTCGGCTCGGCCCAGCAGGTAGTCGTCGCTGGTGGAGAGCGTGTCGACGAGGCCCAGCTCCCTGGCGCGCCGGCCCAACCAGTACTCGCCGTTGGCGATGGCGTTCACGTCGAGAGACGGGCGCCGCGACTTCACGAAGTCCTTGAAGAGGGCGTGCGTCTCTTCGAGTTGCTCGACGAACTTCGCGCGGCCCTTCTCGGTAATCTCTCCGAAGGTCGACACCGTGCGCTTGAACTCTCCGGCCGTCAGCTCCTCGTAGTCGACGTCGTACTTCTTCAGCACCCGGTGGAAGTTGGGCACCTGCGCCACCACCCCGATGGAGCCCACGATGGAGAAGGGCGCGGCCACGATGGTGTCCGCCACGCAGGCCATCATGTAGCCGCCGCTGGCCGCCACCCGGTCGACGCACACCGTCAGCTTCACCGAGCGCTCCTTGAGGCGGGTGAGCTGCGCGGCCGCCAGCCCGTAGTGCGCCACGCCGCCGCCGGGGCTCTCCAACCGGAGCACCACCTCGTCCTGCGCCCGCAGCAGCGGCAGCAGCGCGGTCACCTCTTCGCGCAGGTGGGTGACGGCGCTGGCGAGCACGTCGCCGTCGAAGTCCAGCACGTAGACCCGCGGCTGGTCGGGCTGCTTCGGTCGCTTCTTCCGCTCCTTGAGCAGCGCCTTCCACTCCCGCTTGCTGAGCAGCTCGTCGCGGAGGCTGTCGGCGAGCCACTCGAAGCGCTCGTTGAGGTCGCGCACCTCGAGGTGGGGCCTGTCGTCGCCGCGCCGCCTGAAGGAGAGCGTGATGGCGATGAGGACGGCGACGAAGGCCAGCACCACCACACCGGCCTTGAGGGCAAAGAGCACCAGCTCGTTCATGAGGGGGCTTGCTACACCATCTGCCCCGCGGCCACAGGCGCGTGGGGCGGCGCCGCCTCTTCGCGGGGGACCCCGTCGACGTAGAGGACGAAGCGGCCCAGTACCGAGGGCACGCGCGGGCCGGGGGTGACGACGCCGGTGAGGTTGAGCGGGTCGACCGCGGCGATGCGCAGCACCTCGCCAGAGGGTGGCGCGCGGCGCCCGGCGCGGGCCAGCTCCAGCGCGTCGGGCAGGGCGAACTGCTCGCCGGAGAACCCGTGCACGAAGCGCCCGCCCCGCACCTCTCCGCGCGCCTCGAAGCGGCGGTAGAGCTGCACCAGCTCGCGCCACGGCGGGGCCAGCGGCTCTCGCGCCACCAGGTCGCGGAACACCACGCCGTAGCGGGCGAGGAGCTGCCAGGCCACCTTCTCGGTGACGGCGGCGCGCTCCAGCGCCTCGTGGGGGCGGAGCAGGAACCAGCGGCCGGGCCCGCCACGCTGCAGGGCGCGCTGCTGGCCCGGGGCCTCGTCACCGCCGACGCCGCGCGCCCGACTGGAGCTA